>JANQOD010000209.1 GCA_028289745.1 Allomuricauda sp.
TCTGGGCCAGTTGTTTGCCTACGTATCGCACAGAATTCCTGAAATCACCGACGAGCTCTATAAAATCGACGATGCCATGAAGGCAGGTTTCGGTTGGGAGCATGGCCCTTTTCAAATTTGGGATGCGGTCGGACTCGAAAAAGGCCTTGAGTTTATCACGGCCGAAGGCCAAGAAGCGGCCGCGTGGGTAAACGAGATGAAAGCTGCCGGTATCGATTCGTTCTATTCCGTAAAAGAGGGTGCCACCTATTGCTACGACATTCCTTCTAAGAAAATGAAAAAGGTACCCGGTCAAGATGCCTTTATCATATTGGACAATATCAGAAAGACCAATGAGGTCTTCAAAAACCCCGGGGTTGTCGTAGAAGACCTGGGCGATGGTATTTTGAACCTTGAGTTTCAATCAAAAATGAACACCATTGGATCTGATGTCTTGGCCGGGCTCAACAAAGCCATTGATATCGCAGAAAAAGACTTTCAAGGTTTGGTGGTGGGCAACCAAGCGGCCAACTTTTCAGTCGGGGCCAACATAGGCATGATCTTCATGATGGCGGTAGAGCAAGAGTACGATGAACTGGCCTGGTCGGTAAAAATGTTCCAAGACAGTATGATGCGCATGCGCTATTCTTCGATACCCACGGTGGCCGCACCCCATGGCATGACCTTGGGCGGGGGTTGTGAACTGACCCTACATGCCGACAAGGTCGTCGCCGCCTCAGAGACCTATATCGGTCTCGTCGAGTTCGGTGTCGGCGTAATTCCCGGTGGTGGTGGCTCAAAAGAAATGACCTTGAGGGCCTCTGACACCTTTAGAAAAAATGATGTCGAGTTGAACGTGTTGCAAGAGTACTTTTTGACCATCGGTATGGCAAAAGTATCGACCTCGGCCCATGAAGCCTATGATTTGGGCATCTTACAAAAAGGGAAAGATATCGTTGTGGTCAATAAAGACCGGCAGATCGCCACGGCCAAGGCCTATGCCAAGCTGATGGCAGAGCAAGGGTATACCAGACCCGTTCGAAGAAAAGATGTAAAAGTGCTCGGTAAACAGGCCTTGGGCATGTTCTTGGTGGGAACGGATTCTATGGAGGCCGGTCATTATATTTCGGAGCACGATAAGAAAATCGCGAACAAACTGGCCTATGTCATGGCCGGTGGTGACCTTTCGGAAGCCAGTTACGTTTCAGAACAGTACCTATTGGATTTGGAAAGAGAAGCCTTCTTGTCACTCTGTACCGAGCGAAAAACCTTAGAACGAATCCAACATATGTTAAAGACAGGAAAACCGTTGCGGAATTAAGACGTATTATCCTAAGTCAACAAAAAATAAAACAATGAGCAAGCAAGCATATATCGTAAAAGCATACCGAACCGCTGTGGGGAAGGCCCCAAGGGGATTGTTCCGTTTCAAAAGGCCAGATGAACTGGCCGCAGAGACCATCGAACATATGATGAAAGAACTGCCCGATCTCGATAAAAAAAGAATCGATGATGTCATTGTGGGCAATGCCATGCCCGAAGCGGAGCAGGGGCTCAACATGGGGCGGTTGATCTCGCTTATGGGCTTAAACATCGAAGACGTGCCCGGGGTAACGGTAAACCGCTACTGCGCCTCAGGTTTGGAGACCATAGGTATCGCCACGGCCAAAATTCAATCAGGAATGGCCGATTGCATCATTGCCGGTGGGGCCGAGAGCATGAGTTACATTCCTATGGGCGGATACAAGCCCGTACCCGATTATTCAGTGGCCAAAGAAGGCAATGAAGACTATTACTGGGGCATGGGCCTTACTGCCGAGGCGGTGGCCGAACAGTTCAACATCTCACGCGAAGACCAAGACGAGTTTGCCTATAACTCGCATATGAAAGCATTGAAGGCCCAAAAAGAAAATCGTTTTCAAGACCAGATCTTACCCATCGAAGTCGAGCACACCTTCGTGAATGCTGATGGCAAAAAAGACACCAAAACCTATACGGTCAACAAAGATGAGGGGCCCAGGGCCGATACCTCGCTTGACGTTTTGGCAAAATTGAGACCGGTGTTCGCGGCCAATGGAAGTGTGACCGCGGGCAACTCTTCGCAGATGAGCGACGGCGCCGCCTTTGTAATGGTGATGAGCGAAGAAATGGTCAAAGAACTCAATCTCGAGCCCATCGCCAGATTGGTCAATTATGCCGCGGCTGGTGTAGAGCCACGAATCATGGGCATTGGTCCGGTGAAGGCCATTCCAAAGGCCCTGAAGCAAGGTGGTCTAAAACAAGATGATATCGAGCTTATTGAATTGAACGAGGCATTTGCCTCCCAATCATTGGCAGTCATACGGGAGTTGGGCCTGAACCAAGACATCGTCAATGTGAACGGTGGTGCCATTGCCTTGGGCCACCCATTAGGCTGTACCGGTGCGAAATTGTCGGTTCAGCTTTTTGATGAGATGCGAAAACGGAATATGAAAGGAAAATACGGTATGGTGACCATGTGTGTCGGTACCGGTCAGGGTGCCGCGGGTATTTATGAATTTTTAAATTAAAAAATATTGTTATGACAGCAGTACAGAACAAAGACATTCTTCGGGGTGGACAGTTCATTGTCAAGGAAACCGATTGTGAAGATGTGTTCACACTCGAAGATCTTTCCGAAGAACAAAAAATGATGCGTGAAAGCACCAAAGAGTTCGTTGATAGGGAACTTTGGGCCCATTGGGAACGCTTTGAGCAAAAAGATTACGCATTTACTGAAGCGTGCATGCGCAAGGCCGGAGAACTTGGCCTTTTGAGCATTGCCGTGCCCGAGGCATACGGCGGTATGGGCATGGGCTTTGTTTCGACCATGTTGGTCTGCGATTATATCTCGGGGGCCACAGGTTCATACAGTACCGCTTTTGGGGCACATACAGGTATCGGCACCCTGCCCATAACACTCTATGGCACCGAAGAACAGAAAAACAAATATGTACCAAAATTGGCCACCGGTGAGTGGTTTGGCGCCTATTGTTTAACAGAACCGGGTGCAGGTTCTGATGCCAATTCAGGAAAAACCAAGGCCGTACTATCCGATGATGGGAAATACTACAGCATTACCGGACAAAAAATGTGGATTTCAAACGCTGGATTCTGCAAGCTGTTCATCGTGTTCGCGCGAATTGAAGACGATAAGAACATTACAGGGTTTATTGTGGAAAATGACCCCAAAAATGGAATTTCATTAGGAGATGAAGAAAAAAAGTTGGGCATCCACTCCTCTTCTACCCGTCAGGTTTTCTTCAGCGAGACAAAGGTACCCGTTGAAAATATGCTATCTGCGCGGGGCAATGGCTTCAAGATTGCCATGAACGCCCTAAATGTGGGCAGGATCAAATTGGCGGCGGCTTGCTTGGAAGCACAGCGCCGGGTCATCAACGAGGCCGCTAAGTATGCCAATGAGCGAATACAGTTCAAGACGCCCATCATAAATTTTGGGGCCATCAAGGCAAAACTGGCCGATATGGCCACCAATGTCTATGTCGATGAATCGGCTTGCTACAGGGCGGCCAAAAATATTGAAGACCGGGTTGCCATGAGAATGGCCGATGGCAACAGCCATCAAGAAGCAGAATTAAAAGGGGTCGAAGAATACGCTATTGAATGTTCTATCTTGAAAGTGGCCGTCTCTGAGCATGTACAGCACACCACAGATGAGGGCATACAGATCTTTGGGGGTATGGGTTTTAGTGCAGACACCCCTATGGAATCGGCCTGGCGTGATGCGCGAATCTCTCGAATCTATGAAGGCACCAATGAGATCAACCGTATGTTGTCGGTGGGCATGTTGGTCAAAAAAGCCATGCGGGGCCATGTGGATTTACTGGGGCCTGCTACCGCGGTAGGCGAAGAACTGATGGGAATCCCTTCATTTGATACACCTGACTTCTCAGAATTGTTCGCAGAGGAAAAAGACTTGATCAAGCGCCTAAAAAAGACGTTTTTGATGATCGCGGGCAGTGCGGTGCAAAAATTCGGCACCGAGCTTGAAAAGCACCAACAATTGTTGATGGCCGCCTCAGACATACTCATACAGGTCTATTTGGCAGAATCGGCGGTACTTCGAACCGAAAAGAATGCGAAGCGTTTCGGTGAAGATGCCCAAGCAACCCAGATCGCCATGGCCAAATTGTACCTATACCGGGCAACCGATATTATTGTACAAAAAGGTAAAGAGGCCATTGTCTCTTTCGCCGAAGGTGATGAGCAACGTATGATGCTTATGGGGCTGAAGAGATTTACCAAATACACTAACCAGCCCAATGTCGTGGCCCTCCGAAACCAAATCGCGGAGAAAGTCGCGGCAGATAATGGCTATACCTTCGACTAATTCAAATGATCATCTTAGATGACGACCGTCCTGATAACCCTATCAGGACGGTTTTTTTATTGGTTTACGATTCACATAAGTATAACCGACGAACGGTATGTGTTCTATGGGCAACGCCATATTGGTCGAACTGATTGTCGCCAAGGTCAGATCTTGTTTTGGCCTTGGGTTTTGTGGGGTTGGCCCAGAGCGTTAAATTAGAGGAATGGATAACGGTTACTTGCATCGGGTTTTCGCCCTCCCGGAATATCGGCAAAATGGCCATAGGCTTATCGACATGCTGGCCGAGCACTTAGAGCATTGCCTTCAGCAAAAGGGAAAGGCCATCAATTGGAACCCACCTGAAGAAGAGCTGGATTTTTGGGAAGATTTTCTGGAAAATGGGCATAAGGAAGATTTTTTTCAAGAAGTGTTGAATCGAACCGTGCATACCCACCACCCTAAATATGTGGGCCACCAAGTTGCTGCCACCGCCCCGCTTACGGCATTGACCGGCATGCTGTCTTCAATGCTCAACAATGGCATGGCCGTCTATGAAATGGGTATGTCTCCCTCAGCCATAGAAAGGGTCGTTACCGATAAAATCTGTGAACAGATCGGTTTTGACGAAAGTGCCGGTGGATTTCTGACCTCTGGCGGTACCTTGGCCAATCTCACCGCCCTGCTTTCGGCCAGAAAGGCAAAAGTAGCCCATGATATTTGGAACGAAGGCCATACAGAACCGTTGGGGATCATGGTCTGTGAAGAAGCGCATTATTGTATCGACCGGGCAGCGAAAATCATGGGATTGGGAAAAAAAGGAATCATCAAGATACCTGCAGACGATAACTTTTCAATGAACGTTTCGAGGTTGGATGAACATTTTGAAAAGGCATCGGCAAATGGTATTGAGGTATTTGCCATTGTAGGCTCTGCCCCTTCGACCGCTACGGGCGCCCATGATAATTTGGAAGCCATAGCGGCATTTGCCCTCAAAAAGAATCTTTGGTTTCATGTAGATGGCGCCCATGGCGGAGCGGCCATTTATGCCAAAAAGTACAGGCACTTGGTAAGCGGGATCGAAAATGCAGACTCTATAGTGATCGATGGGCATAAGATGATGCTCATGCCCACTATTACCACCGCGTTGTTGTTCAAGAACAAAAAGCACGCGCAGCATACCTTTAGCCAAAAAGCGGACTATCTACTGAATGATTCTGATGAGGACGAATGGTTCAATAGCGGCAAGAAGACCTTTGAATGTACCAAGACCATGATGAGCCTGCACTGGTTCGTGCTCTTGAAATTCTATGGAGCAAGACTGTTCGATGAGTTCGTGACCAGACAATATGACTTGGCCCGCTCGTTTGCCGATCTTATAAAAGAGCATCCCGATTTTGAGTTGGCCATCAAGCCCAGCTCGAACATTCTCTGTTTTCGATACTGGCAAGGGAACTACTCTGAAAAAGCATTGAACGAATTGAACGACGAGATACGGCAAGAACTGTTAAATGATGGCGAATACTATCTTGTGCAGACAAAACTCAAGGGCATTCATTACTTAAGAACAACACTGATGAGCCCATTTACGACGATGGAACATCTACGTTCGCTTCTCAAAAAGATTGAAGAAGTAGGGAAAACGGTTTCTGAAAAAAAACGCTAATTCATCGATTCCCAAATCTTTTGCTCACTATCGATACGCGAGAAGTTGATGGCACACTCAATGAGCGCCAAATGTGAGTACGCCTGTGGAAAATTGCCCAACAAACGTTTGGTTCTGAAATCAATATCCTCACTGAAAAGCCCTAGATGGTTACTGTACGAGAGCAATCTTTCAAAAACTTCTTGGGCTTTTTTACGCTCTCCGATCTTGAACAAGCTGTTCACGAACCAGAACGAACAGACCGTGAATGAAGAAGAGGGCAACCCAAAATCATCCCTGTTCTTGTAGCGATAGAGCAAGCCACCATTACTGAGCTCTCTTTCAATGGCCTTTACCGTTTTGATATAGCGTTCGTCTTTGGCGTCTACGCAGCCGTAGGCCTCCATCAAAAGTACCGAGGCATCTAAATGGTCAGATCCGTACGATTGGGTATAGGCCCCTACCCTTTCATTCCATGCGTTCTCATAGATATCGTTCCAGATTTCCGCCTCTAAGTGTCTCCACTTCTCTATCTTATGTTTTTTGCCCAAGATTTGGGCTACTTTGATGGCACGGTTAAGGGCGGTCCAGCATAATACTTTCGAAAAGGTGAAGTGTTGGTCTTCTGTGCGGAATTCCCAAATACCCTTGTCAGGGTCGCGCCATGTTTGGCTGACGATCCAGACAATGCCTTTGGTTATCGTCCAAAGTTCCTCCCCATTTTCAATATCGGTGCTGAATTTCTCCAATTGTTGGTAGATGACATCCATCAGAATGCCATAGATATCGTTCTGCTTTTGAAGGTAAGCGGCATTACCGACCCGCACCGGTTTTGAATTCATATAGCCGCTAAGATGTTCAAGGGTCTCTTCGGTCAATCTTTTCTCCCCATTGATGCCGTACATGATCTGCATTTTCTCGCCCTTGTGCGGAATGATATCGATGATGAACTTGAGATAACGACGGGCCATGTTCTCATGCCCAAGTTCAGAAACCACCTTGATGACCATTGAGGCATCACGTATCCAACAGAAACGATAGTCCCAATTGCGCACTTCACCGATCGTCTCTGGCAATGAGGTGGTAGCCGCTGCCAAAACGGCTCCAGAACGATCATAACTCAATAATTTCAAGGTAATCGCACTTCGCGCTATCTGTGCGTTATACTTGTTATAATTTGGTGTTTTGTTAGACCAGTTCAACCAATATACCTTGGTTCGCTCAAGATCGAGGTAGCTTCTTCTGATCGATGGCATAAAGATCTTTTCGTGATAGGCCAACAGAAAATAACCGTCTTCCCGCAAGATTATGGGCAATCCCTCCATAATGCTCCTCTTATCAAAAGAAGTGTAGAGAAAAATGGTGTCAAATTTCCCATTTTTGGTGAGACTTGCTATGAAATCAGGTTTAATGTGACTTTTGGTCTCATTCTGGGCATAACCCAATTTCGGGTCATATTTTATGGTAAAGACTGGTTTGCCCGAAATATGTCTCACATAACGAATGATCTCGGGTGGAGAGTGATATTTGCCATTTTGCTTGTAGTACCGGGGCATGAAGTCATGTATTTCAAAAACATCATCACCGTTTGAAAACTTGGTCTTTAAAATGGCCGTATCTGTGGTGTAGCGCTGTTGGATGGTATATTCATCGCTGACCAATATTTCGAAGCTACCGCCTATGTCATTGTCCAACAACTTGGCAAAAACCGAGGCCGAATCGAATTCGGGCAGACAGCACCAATCTATCGATCCCGTTTTCGAGATCAGTGCAGCACTATGGCAGTTACCGATTATTCCGTAGTCAAGGTTATCCATAGATTAAATCTTCCCTAAAAGCATTCGTACAAATTGGTTTTAAGCGACAATTTGTCGAAATTTAGAGAAATTAGCATGCAAATCAAGGTAAAGTACCCATTTAATGGCTAAAACTATCATAATCTCAAATAGACTGCCCGTACAATTGCAAATTAGCAATGGAACCATCAATGCAATACCAAGTGTTGGTGGTCTGGCCACAGGAATGAAATCGGTACATCAAGGTGGAGAAAGTCTTTGGATCGGTTGGTCAGGACTGACAGATGAGGATATCTCTGAAGATTTGGGCACTGAAATCGATAAGGCACTGGCCAAACAAGGCTGTGTTTCAGTCGGTATTACAGAGCAGGAAGTCGATGGATTCTACTTTGGGTTCAGCAATCGCACCGTTTGGCCCCTTTTTCATTATTTTTTGGAGTATACCGAATTTGAACTTGATTTTTGGAAAACGTATCGAACGGTCAACCAGAAATTTGCAGATGCCATTGTTTCCCGATCGGAAGAGGGCGATATCATTTGGGTACATGACTATCAATTGATGCTCGTGCCCCAAATGGTAAGGGAAAAACTGCCCGATGCGGCCATAGGGTTCTTTCTGCATATCCCCTTTCCTTCGTATGAGATTTTCAGAACAATGCCCTGGCGTGAAGAGGTTTTGGAAGGATTATTGGGTGCCGATCTCATCGGTTTTCATACCTATGATTATGAACGCCATTTTTTGAGCTCAGTACGTAGATTATTGGGTCTGGAAGTAAGTCTCAACGATATTTATGTCGAAAACAGGGTGGTCAAGGTAGATTCGTTCCCAATGGGAATAGATTATCAAAAGTTCAGTGAAGCGGCCACGAAAAAAACTTCAAATGGCAACAAGAGCGACCTTCAAAAAAAATTGGACCACCATAAGGCCTCCACCCCCGACACAAAGCTTATTCTTTCGATCGATCGATTAGATTACAGCAAGGGCATTGCCAAACGGATCAATGCCTTTGAATATTTCCTGAACAAATATCCTGAGTATAAAGAAAGGGTACGATTGATCATCTTGGCCGTGCCCTCGCGTGCCAATGTGCCCCAATACCAGCTTTTAAAGAAAGAGATCGATGGGCTTGTCGGTAGGATCAATGGTGAGCTGGCCACCATAAACTGGACGCCCATTTGGTATTTCTATCGTTCGCTTCCCTTTGACAACTTGATCGACCTCTATGTGACCTGTGACATTGCATGGCTGACCCCGCTCCGCGATGGCATGAACCTTGTGGCCAAAGAGTATATAGCATGCCGTTCTGATAAGGATGGGGTGTTGATTTTAAGTGAAATGGCAGGTTCGGCCTATGAAATGAACGAAGCCCTGCTCATCAACCCCAACAACTTCGAAGAACAGGCCAACACACTAAAAAAGGCCATTACCATGCCCAAAGAAGAACAGGCCCTTCGCATGGCCGCCCTTCAAAAAAGACTTAGCCGATACAATGTGGAGGTATGGGCAAACCAGTTTATGTATACCTTACTGCAACAAGATGAAAGCAGCCCGGCACAGGTAGCCAAAAAAATGGTTCCCACCTTGGTAGATAATATTCAAAAACAGTACAAAAAGGCAAAAAAGCGACTGCTCTTCCTTGATTATGATGGCACTTTGGCAGATTTTCACAAAGACCCGCAAATGGCATCACCCGACAAGGAATTGTACAACATCTTGGATGCGCTGCAAAAGCAGCAGGGCACTACCCTGTTTTTGATAAGCGGTCGAGATACCGAGACTTTTGGCAGATGGTTCCTCCCTAAAAAATATAATATGGTTGTCGAGCATGGGGTATGGATCTCAAAAAGCGGTGAAGATTTTCAATTATTGGAGCGGGTCAAAAAAGACTGGATGAAAAATATACGTCCGGTACTCGAATCGTTTGTAGATAGAACCCCAGGGTCTTTCATAGAAGAAAAAACGTATTCTTTTGCTTGGCACTATAGAAATACCGACCCAGACTTTGGCGAGAAAAGGGCCTCTGAACTCAATACGGTATTGACCAGCCTTATCGGCAACGACAATATCAGCGTACTGTCTGGCAACAAGGTGATGGAAGTCAAGAGCAGCAACGTTAACAAGGGCCGGGCGGCCGTACGGATCTTGAATGGGGATGCCTATGATTTTGTATTTGCCATTGGCGATGATTGGACCGATGAGTTCATGTTTCAACATTTACCCAAAGAGGCCGTTACCGTAAAAGTGGGACTCAAAAAAACAGAAGCAAAATATTTTGTTGAAGGCCCCCAAAAGGTAAGGGAGCTTTTGAAGAAATTCATAGAGTAGGCCATGCAAAAAAACCGCTGTTTTTTTATCGGGGCATTGTTTGCCCTTTCCATATATGGGCAAGCTGATACCGAAGTGTTTCTTTTTGATCTGGATATGAAAAACGGACTACCGGTATTATCAAATCCTAGAAATGTGTCGAACAACGCCGGCTATGACAATCAACCCTCGTTTTATGATGATGATACGATTCTTTTTTCATCGACAAGGGCCGGTCAAACAGACATTCGTAAAATCGATATTGAAGAAGGCAGTATTTCTTCGTGGATAACCGACACGCCCACGGGCAGTGAATATTCTCCCCTAAAAATTCCGGGAAAAGAAATGATTTCAGCCATTCGCTTAGATCTGGATGGATTACAGCGATTGTATGAATATGACCCTAAAACGGGCAACGCAACGGTACTGCTCGATTCAAAAGTAGGCTATCATGTTTGGTACAATGACCACATGATCGTCTCTTCGGTGCTCATCGATGGCCGAATGGACCTAGTGGTCAGTAACCTAAAAGATGGCTCGAACCATACCCATCAAAAAAATGTGGGGCGGTCGTTACACAAGATTCCCAATACCGATTTGGTCGGTTATATCGCCAAAGACAACGATGCTTGGCAGATCAAGTCGCTGCATCCGATTTCGGGGGCCACAAAAATAATTGCAAACACTTTTGGCAAGGCAGAAGACTTGTGTTGGCTGAAAGACGGTTCCATTCTTATGGGCGGGGGCAAAACGATCGTAAGGTTCGATCCAAAAACCGATGTGCAATGGCAACGGCTTATCTATTTTACGCAGGAAGAGATCAATAACATCACCCGCATAGCCACCAATGACAGCTCGAACCGATTGGCCTTCGTGGCAGAAATCTCACCGCGCCATATCGTACAAAAACAATTGGATGCCTACAATGCACGAGACATAGACGGTTTTATGGATACGTATTCAGATGATGTAAAACTATACAACTTTCCGAATGAGTTATTTTTGGAAGGGAAGGAAAAAATGAGACAGCGCTATGCCGGTTTCTTCGAAAATACCCCTGACCTCCACTGTGAAATCAAAAACCGTATCGTAACGGGCAACAAAGTGATCGACGAAGAATATATTACTGCCAATGGCACAAACTTTGGCGCTGTCGCCATTTACGAGGTCATAAATGGCAAGATTGCCAAAGTCACTTTTTTACGGTAATTTTCCTCTGTGAAATTTTCGCACAATA
>JANQOD010000213.1 GCA_028289745.1 Allomuricauda sp.
TTTTCAACGCTGACTTCAAAAAGCCGTACCTCGCTTGTCGCGTTGGTCAAATACTCAAATTCGATGGTGTGGTCAGCACCATTTTGATTGACCGTCCACGTTTCGCCCGGGGCCCCTTGTCTCAACACCCTGTTCAACGGTGAAGGCTCAAAGTACTTTTCGGCATACGGGTTCACATCGACCCCCGTTACGTTTGGAAAGTCATCGCCGTAAATCTGGTGGTTCTTATAGTAGTTGCGGGTGGTTTCTTCCATATCCATAGTTCTGAAGACCCCGGTGGGCTCACTGGGCTCGTATATCGGCAGCCATTCCTTTTCCATTCGGCCAAAGTCATCATAACCGATGTGGGTGACAATATCATTTTTATCGGGTGCCTGTCGTATGGCGTTTCGCTGCATGGGCCTGCCAAGGCCATCGAAATAGGTCATTTCTTGAATGTAACTGTCGTTGTCCCCGAACATTTGGTTCGGCACAGGATCGGGCCATTCTACCTGATAGTTTCGGGTATAAATGTAATTGTGACTTGCAGGGTCACTGCTGTAGGGGGTGGTGCCACAGTTTTCTGCTGCGGCAATGGTAATGTTGACAGCCGTTGAAGAACAGCTACCATCGAGTGCGGTAACATTGTATACCCCTGCAGGGGCATCGACAATCGCCCCATTTTGTACCACACCTGTTGTGGGATTTATGTCGTATGTGAGTTGATTATCGAAATTATCGATAGTAAAGCGCCCTAAAGAGCCATCACAGGCCTCGTTTGAGACCAGTGTCAATGTTGGATCGGTCACACTGGCCGATTGGTCACCTATAATGGCTTCTGTTGCACTCGACACACAACCGGCGTTGTTTTTTACCACTACTTGATACGTGCCCACGGCCAAATTTAGACTCTGGTTACTGGTCTGAAAGGTGGTTCCGTTGTCAAAACTATAGGTATAATCGCCCCCTGTATGGCTGGTCACGGTGATACTGCCCGTTGCAGAAGAACAACTTACGTCGGTGACGGAGAGTTGTATGCCCATGGGTGTATCGGGCTGGGGGTCAATAATGGCCGTGGTGGATGAGGATATGCATCCAGCGGAGTTTTTTACCAATATCTGATAAGAACCCGGTAACAATCCTGATTTACTGCTATTGGCCTGGTAGCTCTGGCCATTATCGAAACTATAGGTATTACCGCTATTGGTAGGGCTGGTGACTGTAATGGTACCGGTTGAACTGCTACATGTAGGTTGCAATATATCGACTTGTGGACCACTTGGTGTATTTGGTTGCGAATTAATGACTACATCAATAGATGGCGATATGCATCCAGCAGTATTTTTTACCAAAATGGTGTATGTGCCCGGTGCTAGACCTGATTGAATGAAATTGGTCTGAAAAGTTTGACCGTTATCAAAACTATAGGTGTTGCCGCTTTCGGTCGGGCTGACTATGGTAATACTTCCTGTAGGCACACTACAGGTTGGCTGAGTGGGCGCGACTACCGGAATGTCTAAAGTTGGAGGTTGCGGGTCTATAGTGACACTTTCAGCCATTGAAACACAACCATCTGTATTTTTTACCCTCACGTTGTACGTTCCGGGAACAAGACCCGATTTCAAGGTTCCGGTCTGAAAGGTTGCCCCATCATCAAAACTATACTGAAATCCTGTACCTGTTGGGCTGGTTACCGTAATGCTACCGGTACTCATCGTGCAAGATGGATTTCCTCTGATAACCGATGGTCTTGAAGGTACTGAAAGTGCAGGGTTTATCGATTCACTAGTGGCCGTAGATATACATCCTGAGGAGTTTTTGACCCTTATCTGGTAGGTGCCGGGCGACAACCCTGACTTTGTTACTCCTGACTGAAAAGTTGCGCCGTTATCAAAACTATAGGTATATCCAGCACCAGTCGGACTGCTCACGGTGATGCTTCCCGTGTTCACAGAACATGTTGGCTGTGAAACTGTGCCAAGTGCTGGAGCCGGGGGTTGTGGATTCACCGTAGCCGTAACCTCTACCACGGAGCTCTCACAACCGCTTGAAGCGTTATAAGTCGATACCCAATAGGTCTTGCTACTGGTAAGTGAAGGACTGAAATTTTCACTGGTACTGACCGTTGGGCCACCTGTGGCCGGCACATCGTACCAACGTACCGTATTTCCGCCTGTACCTGGGGATGCGGTGAGGGCTAAGATCCCCGGGCCACATCTCTCATCACCTGAGGCAGTGGGCGGGGCGGGGGCATTTATTTCGTCTGTTTGGCCATTACAGTTGTTGTCAACACCATCGCATACCTCAGTCGCCCCTGGGTAGATATTGGCGTTGTTGTCGTTGCAGTCATCATCGTTGCTTACATAGCCCGATGGTTGTGACACCGAAGAGGTGGTATTATTGGGGTCTCCATAGCCATCATTGTCAAAGTCACGGTACCAAGTGGATGGTGTTCCGGTTTGGTTTACATTAAATCCACCAGGGGTTCCGTCATATGAATAATCTATCAATGCGCTTCTGCTGCTTGAGCTTGATTGGCAGGTGACGGTAATGGTGGTCTGATTGGTCTGTGTCACGGTCAACCAACTTGGCACATTACTGAAACTAAAGCTTCCAAAGCATGGTGATCCCGAGTAATTGATGGTTATCGTTTGAGTACCTCCACTATTGGAAAAAGATAATGAGGATGGAGAAAGGGAACTTACCGAACACTGTGCGTTCAGTTTTCCAGAAAGGAATAATGCCAATACAACGGCTATTCCATATACATATTTGTTCGTTGATTTCATGGCAAGGTTAGTTTTTATAATGGTACTCATGGTCGGTCATTAGGTAGTTGTCTTCATCCCTGACTTCTTTCAGGCGATTGAATTCATCGTATTCGTAATGGGTGATATAGCCTCTTGGATCGGTAATACTGGTGACCCCGATCAAAGGCTCGTAGGTATAGGTTGTGACCATGGCTTGCGATAGATCAGGGTTTGTGCGCAGGCCATTGAGCTGTGCGAGATTTGATTGGTCATACCCTTCAAGTTCGTTCTCCAATACCCCAAGTGCCGCAGCAATCTCAGTATACGAGGCATTTTCAATCTTTGCTATGGGATATTCACCATTGTGGCCCCAGAAATAGGAAACTATGGCCCCATTGGTCTTAGAGAGTTCCAATGGGTTTCCATGCGTACCGTATCGGCGATAGTTCAACCGCTGCTCTAAATCTGTTCCATTTTTAGAGGTTTCCACAAATTCAGGAAGGGTGAGGTTGTGTCCAGACCATGTTCGATAATTCGTTCGTTGAATGGTGGTATCGCCGTCTATAATCGTTTCGGTCTGAATGGGCTCGGCAATACGATGCTCTCCAGACTCAGTATTCAGTTTGGTCATTTTGAGCTGTTCAATGGCCTGAAACTGATTTGCTGTCAGGTCGATGTTGCCCAATGAATTGACAGCGGTGACATCATCTGGGTAATAGGTCTTGGTCAGTAATGTTTTGCCATCACTTCTAACGGTTTCGGTTCTGGTGGGTTGTAAATGGGTGTCGTTGTCATAAAAAATCGAAGTTGTTGTAGTGACTTCATTGCCATTTACATCTTTAATCGTACTTATCTTTGACGACACCAATTTTATTCCCGAATGAATGGGATATTCAACAATACGATAGTTCGAAATACTGTTTGGCAAATCTCTCCAACAACTTGTTGAAGGGCCCTCTAGCTTTGCAAATGGCAGAACTTTGTACATCTTATAGCTCTGGGCCTCATTATATTTTTTATGCACATGATCATTTTCTTCATAGGTGATGAAATCTGTGCCGCCATTCGAATAGGTGGTGGTGGATTTGTTCTGCCCTCCCATCCAATCTTTTTTGATCAGCATAATTCCTCCCCTATAGGCCAGACTAACGGGAAGTATTTCATCAACTTGAATATCGAAAGTGTAATGGGTTTTGCCAATATTGTTGCCCAAACGATCTTCTATATATTCGTTTACCCCGCTATACACTACCGGGCTTCCCCCACTCAAGGTCAAATCTTGAACCGTTCCGCCGGTCAAAAACCGTCTTTGAAAACCTCCCTGGGACGGACAATTTACACCACCACCTGCACCACCACCAATCATGTACAATACTTCTTGCACCAAATACTGTTCGTTCAAGAAATGTTCTGGGGTAATGAGTTTGCCTGACGAATACTCATATCTTTTTGAAAAGGCCATTTCACCTGGCCTGGTATATGATTCAATCTTTTGCACACGCAAGCCCCCGGTAATTTTGGTTGTAGGTGTGGCAGTGTTTCTTTTTTTATAGGTTATATCTGCAATGATATAAGCAGCACCGTCAAACTCTGTTGAGGTCGAACTGCCTTCAACCATTACCTTTAGTTCATAAGATGTGCCTGCATGAACTAAAATTGGATCAAAGGTCACCTCAATCTTCGAATTGCTATCTGGAGGGTATTGGTAAGGGTCGATAATACGGCTCAAAATAGTGTAACCGTTAGCTCCCAACTGCTCTAATATCACCGTTGGGATTGTGCCTTGCTGGCTAATCATATCAGAAGCCTCTATTTTCAATGTTGCATACCCCGAATAATTTGGGGTAAAGGGTACTGAGTGTTGCAAGTACGGAAGGTCTCCGATCATGATGTTGTCCAATCCGACTGCATTGGCAACTACTGTCGTATCGACTACTTGACCTTCGGTCGTAAAATACTCATTTGGTTCAAAAGTGAACTGGGTATACCCCCCTGTTGGGTACGTGATCTTTTCAAGGATGCCCGCTTGCATATTGGTGGCATGGGGGTCTCTATCTGCACTGCCTACATCATTTCCATTGATTACGATATCTTGTTTGGGTATTAATGTGGTGTTCGAAATTTTTCCATTATAGTAGCCCCAGAAATCTTTTCCGTTCGAACCTACCGGGGGCAGCATATCTTGATTGTAGTCAAAGAGATGTTTTTTTGCCTCTACACTGGTTTTATCGTATTCGTGTAGTTCAATCAATTTCAGTCTATAACGACTAGCGTGAGTAGAATCTGGATTGATCGGATGCAGAATGTTCATGCTCGAGTAATAATGATCCTGTATGAATTCAAAACTCTTTATGGGTTCATATGCCACACCATTGAAGCTGTAGACCTCGATGTTGTCAAGTCTTTCCCATCCGGCATCAAGACGACCCGTCGCCCGATTGAATACAATTTTTCCATTTGGAAATATGATTTCCTTTACCCTTTTGGGGGTATTTATGGTTTGCGTTATGGATGATAAATGGCCAAATTCATGGTCTGAGGGATACGTGTTGTCAGGGTAATTACCTACGGCTGTCGTTTCCCTATAATTGTACTGATAGGTGTAAATCGGGGTTACCGGATCATAAGAAAAGGATATGGTATCGGTTTTATTGGTTGAGATGATTTTTGAAAGATGCCAAGTAGACGTGTAGTTTTGTTCGTGGTTGACAACTTGCGACTGACCAAGACTTTGGGTTGTGGTCTGTTCGGTTTCATTGAACTCATAGACAATTCCCGTTTCGGTTGTGACGACGAATTTACTTGGTACGCCCTCGAAATAATCTATTGAAATCGGTACCTCTTCAACAAGTCTTTCCTCTCCTTCACGGTCAAAGAAAAATGTACCCGAATATCCTCCAAAATTATAATGGTATAAATCTGATTCGGTATCTCTTTCACCCAAGACCACATCATCGAGGAAATCATAGTCCAAACCTATTTCAGATACTTCAGGAACATTATATTTCAAATAGCCATCTTGCGCATCGTCTGGTAGGCCACGAGGTACTTTTGAGATCATTCCGCCTGCGTTTAAAGACCAACCCAAGCCTACTTCAGATGCAATTTGATCTACTTGTATGCCGGCACTGTGATAGTTTATTGAAATGGGGATTTCAATGTCTTTTGAATTTATGGTATAAAGCGGTATTGAGATGTTTGGAACACCGGTGTACATGCCGACCGGATACTCTCCATATTTAATAAACTCTTTCGCGGTTGGAGATGGTGGAAAGTATTCACGAAGCTCCAATGCCTCCTGTGAAAAGGTGTTGCTGACCGCCATTGATGAGAGGACAAGAATTTTACATGCCCTAAAAATCTTATTTGTCATGTTTCAAAAGGTTTTCTAGTTTTTCCAATCGCTGTGTTAGTTCATCTATGTCACTTTCTTTTTCGGACATTCTTATTTTTTGTTCTATTGCATATAGGGTCAACTGTTCTATTTTCTCAAGCAATAGTTTATTCATCTCACCCAGTTCAATGCCATTGGCCTTGACCACTTTGGCAGAGGGCATATCGGGCAGGTGGCCCTTTTCTTCAATATGTTTTTTGATTTCTTCGAGGGTTGGCAGTCGGTAATCTTCTTCAAAGACATAATCAGGCCAAGTATCTTGGTCAACGCGGATCTCACGGGCACGCACATGGCCATCAACCGCTAGTTTATAGGCCCCAGATGTGGTCGTACCAATGCCCACGCTTCCATTGTTATAGTGGATGTTGGAACCATCTTGTACCCAAACAGTGCCATTAGGGGGCGTCGAATCAGAGATATTGATGGTTGCGTTTGCTGAAACGGAGCCGTTACTGTTCGATATTGCCGTGATGGTTGCCGAACCTTCACTAACTGCTGTTACCACACCACTGCTGTTTACGGTGGCTACAGATATGTTCGAACTTGACCAGCTTAGACTGGGGTCTGTGGCATCATTGGGTAAGACCGTGGCTGAAATGGTAGCGGTTTGTCCAGTCGATAGGGACAAGGAGGTCGGACTCAATGAAACCGAAGTGACATCTACGTTCGAACCGCCAGGGTTCAACAATTCAGCAATGGTGGGTTCTTGCCCATTGACAAGATAGATAGTGGGGTCCCAGCAATACTGACGGTCGCTTGCATTTGTGTCTCCAAAAAGTAGCGCCCTCAACATAAGGGTAGTTGCACCAGGGGCAAATTTATAGTCTGTCATGTTGATGCTCGAGACCACACTGCCTGTGGTTATATCATAGACTTCGCCTAAAGAAGGACCCGAGTATGAATTGGGATGGATATACCCAACAAGCAGGTACCATTTATTAAGATCTGGCAGGTCGCCATACCAGAAATACGGGTTCGTGTCGATGGTACCGTCAAATTTCATGGTCGTTTCCTGATTGGAAGAATCTTTGGTATACAGTCCGAAGTAAGTAGACCCATAGTTAGAGCCTGTTTTCTTCAACCAAATGGTAAATCGGTAGGTTTGGTTGGGGTCTATCGTATGGTTACTGGTATAGATTCCACCATCTGGGCCGCCATCGCCATTGGGCTTTGACATCCAGAGCACACTGGTGTTGCCTTGGGGGTCAGTTCCGTTGACTCTTTCATTTTCGCTGACTGGACCATAGATATAAAATCCACTGACAGATCCGGTACCCACCGTCCAGGTAGAGGTATCCAACAAATTGTTTTGGGCCATTGCCAACAAGGGCAGCAACAAGATGATGTTTATCAGTTTTCTCATTCTTTGGTTTTTAACTTTTTGATCTCGGTTTTTAACTCTATGACATACAATGTCAATTCTTCTATTTTTTCTAGTAACAGCCTGTTCATTTCACCCAGTTCAATGCCATTGGCCTTGACCGCTTTGGCAGAGGGCATATTGGGCAGGTGGCCCTTTTCTTCGATATGCTTTTTGATTTCTTCGAGAGTGGGGAGTCGATAATCTTGTTCGAAGACATAGTCGGGCCAGGTGCCTGAAAGCTCTACCCTTACCTCTTCGGTAATCAACTTACCATCGACGGCAAGCGTATAGTTGGCGTTGGCGGCAGTACCTATACCCACATTACCAGAGTCATAATGAATGTTTCCACTGTTTTCAGTCCATAAGCTTGTGTTGCTTCCACTAGAACCCGACCCCCCCGTAGTGGCATCCGTAGAAATACCAGCGGAAGCAAAAGTTTCCGGACTGTTCATGGTGTTGAAATCAGTATCCGAAAAGTCTGGGGATATGATCGACTGAGAAATACGAATCTCTGCCAACTCACAATGCAGCAAATAATCTCCACCATTTTTACCGCCAAGTACAATATTACCTTGCTGTGAAGGTCTATACCAGCCAAAACCGGTCGTTGGGCTTAATGTAGTGGCCTGGCCATCTCCACGCATAAGTTCGTTTTCACCGACCAAGGTGGTTTCTGAAATCGAAAAGTAATGCCAGCCCAAAAAATCTGATGAAGGAAACATTCGCGCACCTTCGCCACTGGCCTCACTTTGAGGTTCTGATATGAAATAGGTCCTCGAAGCATTATTGGCGCTGCCTGCATGGCTTGCCAAACTAATCCAACCCGTAGAATTACTCAAGGATAAAGAATGCCCGAAATTTGTGGCCGTAGAAGTGTTCTTTTTCCATATAGAGATACTGATGTTCCCACTGAGGTCAATGCCTCCATCGGGCAAAGTGTTATAGTCCGTTGTGCCATTGCCTTTCCAACTTTTTCCACCGTATGATGTGGTTCCCACGGTCGGTGTGCCATTAACAGTCAAATGTTGATTGGAAGCACTATCATAATATCCGTCATGTGAAACAAAATAATAATTATGCCAGACCGCTTGACTGCCATAGGGATCATTTGCGGGAGGTTGAACTTCTCCAGTCTTATTGTACCAAATATAAATGGTCGTATCGGTAGTGGTTGAAAGAGACGGTATCTTCACCCATATCTGACATTTTCTATTGGCAGATGTCGCACTGGTTACAAACTTAACAACCTCGATGGCCAATTGATTGTCACCTGCGGCATCACTTGAAAAACGGATATCTCCACCCCCATTAAGTGCTGAGTTGGCCCCACCGTCAACCACTTCTTCGTTCAAATGTTCGAGCGTTATCAACACCGGAAAATCGATAAGATCCGTAGAACCCTTGACCAAATTGCTATTAATAGTTATTGCCTGTTTTCGACCCCATCCAGAAAAACCATTGAAAGATGGGTTTTCAAATGTCGAACTGTATTTCAATAGCTCTCCTGCTATTGTTGGTGTGCATCCAAGAAAGAATGCAAAGATGATACAGTATTTCATATTGATAATTTTAATGTTCGTTGATAATTTTAATGTTTGATATGGCTGCACTTGAAATCGTTTATTTCTTTTTTTAAGAATATGACGTGCAAGGTCAACTCCTCGATCTTTTCCAAAAGCAAGCGGTTCATCTCACCCAGTTCAATGCCATTGGCCTCGACCTCTTTGGCGGAGGGCATATTGGGCAGGTGGCCCTTTTCTTCGATATGCTTTTTGATTTCTTCGAGTGAGGGCAACTGGTAATCTTTTTCAAAGACATAATCGGGCCAGGTGTCTGAAAGCTCTACCCTTACCTCTTCGGTGATGAGCTTACCGTCAACGGCCATCTTGTAGCCCATGGGCACCGAGGTGGAGCCGACGGCGACATTGCCCGTGTAACTTGCCACTGAGCCAGATTCTGACCAAACAGGGTTTCCCGTGCCTCCACCCGGGCTTTCATCGGCGGTCACGGATACGGCATTGCTGGCAACACTTTCATTGTTTGCCGCATCAATGGCCTTGACCGTAAAACTATAGGTGGTGTCTGCCGCAAGCCCAGTTGCTTGATAAGTGCTTGTATTGCCCAAAGTGGCTTCGAGCGTACCGTCCTTGAAAACCTTATAACCCGTGACCCCCACATCATCTGTTGCCCCGCTCCACGACAGGTCCGCCGTGGTATCCGATTGGCCCGTGCTTGAAAGAGTGGGTGCCGTTGGGGGTTGGGTGTCAGCACTTCCCGATGGGTTCAACAGTTCTGCAATGGAAGGTTCTTGACCGTTTACTATATAAACAGTAGGACCAAAAAAATTTAAAACGTCAGAAGAGTTTTCGCCCTGAAAGTAGTATGCTCTGTGCTTTGCAGAAACACTATTGGTGCTAAACTTAAAATCTCCAGCATCCAACACCTTGTTGCCTGTTATAGGGTCATATACCCCTCCGATGCTCGTTGTTCCCGTATAGGAACTGTGGTGTATAAAACCTACATAGAGATACCATTTATCTAAACTAGGGACATCGCCGGCTTCAAAAATTGGATTGCTACTGATATTGCCCCCAAGATTTCTTGCGGTGTCATTACCACTGGAATCATAAGCTTCAGTTCCGAATACCTCAGACCCTGTAAAAGCATTTTGTTTTTTCATCCACACGGTGAATCTGTAAGTCTTTGTATGGTCGATAGGAAAGGTGTCTGATTGCCATCCCCCACTTGAAGTAAGTGTTATTGGAATCCCCTTCCAAATTATAGCTTGATTCCCAAAAGGATCAGTGTCCATTTCCCTTATGTTTTCAGAAATTGATCCATATTTTGGAAATCCTGGAACAGAACCACTTCCCACATTCCAAGTAGAAGGATCCAACAAATTGTTTTGTGCAAGTGCCGAAAAGGACACAAAAAAGAAAGCCAGAATAAGCCTCCATGAAAACTTACTTTTCATATTCGAGATTTTAAAATGCGATGTGATTTTTGGTAAAAAGGAAGAGCTGTTCGTCAGCTCGGTTTGGTTGGTTGTGGTCACGAAAAACAATTCATTTTTGGTTGGTTATTCGGCTACCATTTTCTGAAGTGTTCTCCTACACAAAAACGAAGAATCAAGAATTTATTGCAAGAAATATCAAAAAAATCTAAAATTTTTTAACGAGAAATCACTTTATATATAAAGTATTTATTTTTACTTCATTCAGAGTACATTTCACAACAAATATTATTTTTTCGATACGATTTGTAGGTTCTTGCAGTTAATATGCACGTGAGCAACCTAACCACCCATGAAGAAAACACGACTGCTGAACAAAAAAATACCTGCACTCAACCTGCAGGAGACCCTTATCGTCTTGGCCATTATCGGCATCTTGCTCTTGTTGGCCCTGCCCAACCTCATGCCGCTCATCTCTAAGGCAAAGAGCATCGAGGCACAGACGCAACTGAAGGCACTCTATAATGCACAGACCACCCATCGCTATATGTACAG
>JANQOD010000215.1 GCA_028289745.1 Allomuricauda sp.
TAAGATAAAAAAGGCGGCGTCGCATTGAGCGACGCCGCCTTTTTTTGTTTTAGGCATTTCGCCACAATATGGTATTTTTGGAAAAACGACCCGTTCAACTTCGACTATGAAAACTATCTACCATTGCCTTTTTGCCGCTCTCCTTTTTGGCTGCTCTACAGAAACCCAACGAACACTTTCAGAAGTTCTTACAGATTCCCCGTCCATTACAGGGAGGGAAGAATATCTCGAATCGCCGTACGGGACCGCTGGTGACCGCGTCTATATGGTCGGCCACCAAGATGGTAGCTTCCCTGCCCTAGGGTGGCACATCAAGGGAGAAATGGGCGGTATTTGGAACCACCCGATCAAGTTGATGGACGGTTTCGATGCCAAACTCACCATCGATAACGACACCTTGGCCTTGAACAAAGCATCAGGCTTCACCAATTATCCTTTTGCAAACAAGCACATCTTTGACTTCTCTGACAACGGTATAGTTGTTGAGCGTTGGCAGTTCGTGCCCGATGGCAAACAGGCGGTATTCATTCAATTCGTTGTTAGAAATAACAGCGCACAAAGCCAAGATGCAATCTTTGAGTTCATTGGGCATACCGATTTAAGGCCAACGTGGTTGGGCGAACGCACCCAAATGTTCGATGGCCCTGATTCTGGTGAATTTGACAAAAAAAAGTGGATAATGAAAGATGGGTCAAATCCATGGTTCACTGTTTTCGGGGCTAACTTATCGCCCGATTCGAATCATTCGGTTCCTAAGAAAGCAGATGAAAACAGTCAATCAAACGCATTGGCCTATTCGATGTCCCTTCAACCCAATACTGACCAGATCATAAGCTTTACCATAGCGGGATCGTATACTTCGCGTGAAGATGCCTTACAAAACTATACTGCCGTGCAAAAAAATTTCCATGAACTGGCAGAAGAGAAGAAAAAGCGTTACCGAGATTTGGCAAGTCGATCTAAATTGACCATTCCTGATGACGATTTACAGCAGGCTTTCGAATGGCTAAAATACAATTGTGATTGGTTGGTCAGAAGCGTTCCCGAAATCGGAACGGGCATTGGGGCTGGTATTCCCGATTACCCATGGTGGTTCGGTGTTGACAGCGAATATGCGCTCAAGGGGTATATGGCTGTGGGCCAGACCAGACCTGTTTACAGTACCATCAAACTGCTCGACAGTGTATCAATGACCCTGAACGGCAATGGAAAAATCATTCATGAAATGTCGACCAACGGTGCCGTTTTCAACGCAGGGAACATTAACGAAACGCCACAGTTCGCCTCGCTTATTTGGGAAATTTATAAATGGAGCGGTAATCGACAATTTCTCGAAAAATATTTTCCGACCGTCGAAAAGGGGTTAGACTGGCTATTGGCCGAGAATGATGCCAATAAAAACTTGTTTCCCGATGGTTTCGGTATGATGGAGATACATGGTCTTGACAGCGAGA
Source organism: Allomuricauda sp. (assembly GCA_028289745.1). Lineage (GTDB taxonomy): Bacteria > Bacteroidota > Bacteroidia > Flavobacteriales > Flavobacteriaceae > Flagellimonas_A. Next base: position 1,455 of record JANQOD010000215.1, read on the forward strand.
TGATCGATGTTGCCGCCTACACACAAAGGGGCTTTGACGATGCTTCAAAAATGGCAGCAGAATTGGGGAAGGAAGATTTGGCATTGAGCTACGCCGATACGGCGCAGCAACTAAAAGATAAAATCAATGAGGAGTTTTGGTCAACAGCGTTCAATTCTTACGCTGATTTTTTGGGCACTGACGAGCAGGCCATCCATTTGATCGACGATGCCGTGATCAGGGCCGATACCTTGAACAAACCTTGGGCCATAGAAGAGCTTGAAGCGACCAAAAAGCAGATTCAACAAAACCCTTCTGACGAGTTGAAACCTTTTGTGCTGCATCACAACTGGGTGGTCAACACCCCTATGGAAATGGGCATTGCCGATTCTACAAAAGCCATAACCGCTTTGAACACGGCAAAAAAGTTCACTAATCCGTTTGGCGTTTTTGTAACGGGCATTGACAGGGATGAATCTGCGGGCAAAGATGATGGTTCATTTCAGGGCAGTAAGGTGTTCTCTTATACCGGAGCGGTAATGACCCTGCCCACAGGGGTACAGGCAGTGGCCGAAAACAACTATGGCCGCCCCGATCAGGCGTTGGATTATCTTAAACGAATGACGCGAAGTTTCAGCTATGCCCTGCCGGGAAGCATATACGAGGTCTCGCCCGATTACGGCATGATGGTCCAGGCCTGGAACATCTATGCCTTTGCCATACCCATCGTACAACAGTTTTTTGGAATACGGCCCATGGCAAATAAAAAAATAGTGGTCATCAGGCCAAAGATGCCCTCATCATGGCACAGTGCTTCGCTTGAAAATGTGAGCGTTGCCGACAATGAAATTTCCATTTTTTACCAAGATGGTCCGGAAGGATTGCGAATGGAGGTGTTACAGACAAACCCTGATTGGACCGTACAGCTTGAGCTCCCCGAAAGCTCTTATTCCTTGGAAGTTGGAAAAGCTGAAACCAGTGTCGAACAAGGCCGCTCCGTTTTTCTCTCTTCTGATAAAAAATTAATCGTGGTTTCAGAAAAACCGTAATGCTTTCTTCCATTAGGACCAACAAACACATATCGGTACAAGAGGCACAACGAAAAATGGAACACTATTGTACCTATCAAGAACGTTGCCACCAAGAGGTGGTTCAAAAACTGAGGGAAATGCATATGGTTCCCGAGGCCATTGACCATATTATGGCCCATCTTATCAACGAAAATTACCTCAATGAAGAACGTTTTGCCAAAAGTTTTGCACGAGGCAAGTTCACGATCAAAAAATGGGGCAAGAAGCGTATTGTTTCTGAATTACAGGAACGTCGAATTTCAAGGTTCAACATCAAAAGTGCCTTGAAAGAAATAAATGAAGCCGACTATTTGAAGACGTTGGATGAGCTGTCGAAAAAACGTCTTTCCCAAATCGATGAAACGCATCCGCAGAAACGCAAAAGAAAATTGGCCGATTATTTGCTCTATAGGGGCTGGGAAAGTGATTTGGTCTATGCCAAGATAAAAGAGCTCATCTAAGAAATGCCCAACGCCCGATGGGTCTTGATCAATGCTTGCTCATTCTTCCAATCAATCCACGCCTGGCCCTTAAACCTACGCATCATATTATCAAAATGCCGCATGAAGAAGATATTGTAAAGTGCCCTGCCCAGATTTTTTGGCCTTCGGGCAATCGCCCTTAGACTCATTGAAAAACCTGGCGTCACATACCGCATGTAATGCCAAAAACCTTCTGGTATATAAAGCACTTGGCCATGCTCTAAATGTGCGATATGACCTCGGGCATTTTGCAGCGCAGGCCATTTTTCAAGATCAGGGTCATGAAAATCGATGTCTTCCCTTACAATCAACGAATGGGGAATTTTATAAAGATATTTTGTCTCGGACTGGGGAAAGAGGATACATTCTTTTTCCCCTTCAAAATGAAAGTGGAAGATGTTCGCCAAATCGATATCGTAGTGCATGAACGTGTAGCTGTCCCTCCCCCCGAAGAACAACATGGGAAGCCCTTTCATCAAACGGAGGCCAAAATCAGGATATGAGAAATCTTTTTGTAGTTGGGGCACCTCTTTCAATACATTCCAAAGAAAAATACGGTATTTGGTGGGTTCACTTTTTAACAGGTCGATGTAGTCGCCCATTTTCATTTTGGCATGTGGTTCATTGAAGCCTTCATCATGTTTGACGGGACGGTCATCGTACAATGGCACCATTTTGTCGCCCGTCACCTTTTTTATGTACTCTAGATTCCATTTTGAATACGCAGGCCAATCTTCAATGAAGTTTTCGATGACCACAGGTTTTTGAGGCCTAAAATACTTCTTCAAGAACGCTTCTTTGGTGAGTGTTTTTTCTCGGGGAATCTGTTGAAGGTCAAGTTCCAAAACGTATGCTTTTTGAAACGGCTAAGTTAGAAAAAGGTTTTGAAAATGTTAGATAAACTTATTGGTTGCGAACCAGCTTGGCTTTTTCTTTTGCCGTCTCGTTACGTTCTATTTTATGATCGGGACGCGACCATCTCGGTTTCTCGCCAAGAGATTCAAATTGTGAATCAACCGCTTCGACCGTTTCTCGCTGTGGCGCTTTATCAAAAGCTTTCTGGGGGTGAATGCCCAATACCTCAAACATGGCCATATCTTCATTGACATCAGGATTTGGGGTCGTCAATAGCTTATCTCCTGCAAAAATCGAGTTGGCCCCTGCAAAGAAGCACATTGCCTGCCCTTCTCTGCTCATTTGGGTACGGCCTGCAGATAGCCGTACCTGGGTCTTGGGCATCACGATTCGGGTCGTGGCCACCATACGTATCATTTCCCAAATCTCAATAGGCTCCTCTTCTTCCATTGGGGTGCCCTCTACCGCGACCAGAGCATTTATGGGCACTGATTCGGGCTGTGGGTTCAAGGTAGAAAGCGAAACCAACATTCCGGCCCTGTCTTCAACCGCTTCGCCCATACCTATAATGCCCCCACTACAAACGGTGACATTGGTCTTGCGTACATTTTCAATGGTCTGAAGACGGTCTTCATAGCCACGGGTCGAGATGACCTCTTTGTAATATTCCTCAGAAGTATCAAGATTGTGGTTGTAGGCGTACAAACCTGCTTCGGCCAGACGTTTGGCCTGATTTTCGGTGACCATGCCCAAGGTACAGCAGACCTCCATATCTAACTTATTGACCGTGCGAACCATCTCAAGCACTTGGTCAAATTCGGGGCCATCTTTTACATTTCGCCAGGCCGCACCCATGCATACCCGCGAGCTGCCCGAAGCCTTGGCACGAAGTGCCTGGGCCTTTACCTGTTGTACCGACATCAAATCGTTGCCCTCGATATCTGTGTGGTAACGGGCCGCTTGGGGGCAATATCCGCAGTCTTCAGAACAACCTCCGGTTTTAATCGATAATAGGGTAGAGACCTGAACGGTATTTGGGTCATGGTATTTTCGATGAACCGTGGCCGCTTCATAAAGCAGCTCCATCAGGGGCTTGTTGTATATATTCAATATTTCTTGTTTCGTCCAATCGTGTTTTATCTCGCTCATACTTCAAATGTAATTCTTATCTGCCAAATTGCAATTATAGGGCCATTCATTGCGAACATTATATGACATTTGTCGCCTTTAACAAAATACTGACCGCATTACCCCCAAATCCGACAGCATTGACCATTGCATATTTTATTTTTTCAGGATGTTTTTGCTCAAAAAATGGGTTCGGAACAAATTTTTGGTGCTGCATCATCAGTATCGCCATTTCAAGACTCAACATACCGGAAGCACCGAAAGTATGCCCAACTTTCCATTTGTTGGAAACAATCGCAGGAATGTTTTTACCAAATACTTTTTTGACGGCCTTGAACTCGGCCTCATCGCCCTTGACCGTACCGGGGGCATGCATGATCACCGCATCGACCTCTTCCGGGGCCAATTCTGCCAAGGCCATTTTCATGGAGTCTTGAAAGCAATGGGCCTCGGTCGAAAGGGAGACATTGTGTTGCAAAGGTTCGGTCGCATAGCCAATGCCCACTATTGCGGCCAATGCTTTATCAGAAGTGTTTTTTTCAAGACAGGCCATTGCCGCTGCCTCGCCCAAGACCATGGTGTTTTGTCTTTTATCAAAATCAAGGGCCCTACTTGGGTATTCATTGTCAGCCATGGCATAGATCTTCAACGCCTGCATTTGGGCAATGGTGAAAGGCGTTAGTGATGCCTCACTACCGCCCACAAAAAATTTATCTACCAGTTCGCCTTGAAGCCAAGCCACGGCATTCAATACGGCATGCAACGAGGTAGAACAGGTTATGGAATGTGATATTTCTGGGCCTTTAGACTTCAAATCATGGGCAACCCATGACGAAATGTTTCCCAAAGTGGTGGTAGGTGATGTCAACGTGGCCGTATTTCCATCATTTAGGAATTCTTTGTGATATTGTTCAAAAAGGGCGGTCGCCCCACGTGATGAGCCAATGTTTATGCCAAACCGTGATTCTTTGCCCCAACCTGCATCTTCGATCGCTTTTCGAGAAGTATAAATGGCGAACAGCACAGAATCATCCAAGCTTTTGTATTTCTCATTTTGATGGCGAAGAATTCTTATTTCTTCCCTTATTTCAGGGAGCAGTTCAGAGACCCAAACCGTTTGTTCACCGATGTCGGCCTTTGAAAGAAAATGTCTTTTGTTTTGGTATGATTTCCAAATTTCCTCCAACGAACTTCCCATAGAAGAAATCGACGACAGCGCAGTGATATAGATAGGGGCTTTCAACATGGTCAGAATTAAAAGAGGGCAATGGCCGAACGTATGGAAGCATATATTTTTTCTATCTGTTCCCTTGTGATGACATAAGGGGGCAAAACATAAATGGTATTGCCCAAAGGCCTTAAAAACACACCGTCATTCATAAAATGGTCGAATAACTTATCACGCAGATTGCCATAGCGCTGCATTTCAATGGCAACATCAAGGGCAAAAATAATCCCTAAACGCCTTACGTTTTTCACTTTTGGATGTTCTTTTATTTCCGCTGCAAAAACACTATGCCATTTCATGATATTGGTAATGTTCCCTTGAATTTTTTCCGATTGCAGTAATTCAATGCCGGCCAGCGCCACGGTGCAAGCCAACGGATTTGCCGAATAGGTGTGCCCATGAAAAAAACCTTTTGCAATATCATCATCAAGAAAAGCATCGTATACCTCTTGTGTGCAAGTGGTAAGGCCCATGGGTACCAAACCAGCGGTCAGTGCCTTTGAGAGACATATAATATCTGGTTTGGTCTTAATTTGGTCAGAAGCAAAACAAGTGCCTGTTTTGCCAAAACCTGTCATCACCTCATCAGCGATGAGCAATACATCATGTTTCTTCAACAATGCCAGAATTTGGTCCAATCCATGGGCATCGTACATCTTCATGGCAGCCGCACCCTGCACCAAAGGTTCATATACAAAAGCGGCCGTATTGTCTTCTTCTAAAAGACTTTCAAGCTCTTGCAGTATTTTGTCGGTGTTTTTTTCTTCGGGCACGGGAATGCGTTTGACCTCAAGAAAAAAGTCTTCAAACGGACCGTTATAGACCGAAAGTCCCGAAACCGACATCGCACCAAAGGTATCACCGTGAAACCCCTCTTCAAAAGCCAGAAGCATGTTCTTTTTGTGCCCTTTGTTGAAATGGTATTGCAATGCCATTTTAACGCCTACCTCAACCGAGGTCGACCCGTTATCGGAGAAAAAAAGTTTTTGCTGGTTATCGGGCAATATTTTGATCAGGGCTTCAGACAATTCAATAGCCGGCAGATGGGTGAAGCCACTAAAGACCACCTGATCCAATTGTCGCATCTGTCGCTCCGCCCTGTTTAGAATATATTCATTGCAATGCCCGTACATTGCCGTATACCATGAAGCAATGCCGTCGATATATTCTTTTCCGCTTTCATCATACAATAATGCACCCTTTGCTTTGACAATGCCCAACATCTCTGGGTGCAGCTTATGTTGCGTCAAAGGGTGCCATAGATGTTTTTGGTCGCGTTCGGTCAAACTTTTTGTAGTGGTGTGCGCAGACAAAGCCTTTGATTTATCTATCTTGCAAAGATGGGGATTAATACCAAAAAAACCTGATATAAGAAATGCTTAAAAAAGCCGCTCGTTTTTTTATCCCTGAGTTTTCAAAAATCAAGGAAAAAATGGTTTTTTTTTGGTTATTGGGCATTTCGGTTTTTGTTCGTTTTCCCTTTTTCTTTCGCGACTACGTTGACCGCGATGAGAGTACGTTCATCATCATGGGCCAATCGTGGGTCGATGGCCATTTGCCTTACACCGAATTATGGGATCTCAAACCCCCTATTATCTTTTTGGTTTTTGCGGCCATCATCTATGTTTTTGGAAAGAGCTTTGTGGCCATTCGTCTTGTTGGTGCCCTTTTTGTTACCCTGACCGCTTTTTTCACTTATAAAATCGGCCGTAAGGTGATCACAAAGAGAATTGCCTTTTGGGCTGCTATGCTTGCCGTGGTTTTTCAAAGTCTTTTTGGAAGTCTTCAGGGATTTATGTCAGAACATATTTGTATTGCCTTTTTTGTAATGGGGCTTTATCTGCTTTTGTTCAAAAACAACTGGTACTGGGTGTTGCTCTCGGGAACCCTCTTTGGGCTTTCGTTCATGTCAAAACTCAATATGGCCTATGCATTGCTTTTCTTGGCCGTGTACTTGGTATGGGAAGCGTTTCGTGACAATACCATTAAGGAACAATTGCCCAAATGGTCGCTTCTTTTGACCGGTGGGTGCACGGTTGTCTTCCTTACGGCGCTGCCCTATGTTCTATCGGGCGAATCAACGTTATGGTGGCAATCGATCTTTAAGGCGCCCATGGCCTATTCAAGTACAAAGGTCGACGCTGTGCTCAAGGCATTTGCCTTTTTGATACTACTAATGGCACTGTGTGCCTGGGGCTACAAAAAACAACTGTTCGATATCAAAAAAAGAGAAGTGGCGATGCTCGCGCTCATCATATTCGGCATTGCTTTTTCTTTTGTGCAAACGGGAAAAGTGAATGGCCATTATTTGATTCAATTGTACCCATTTTTGTTGATTTTGGTTGGAATGGCCCTCTCAAAGGTCACTTGGGCCAAAAGATTTAACCCGGTCCCTGCCATTTTCATTATATCGCTACTTGTTCCTATGGAAGCCTATTTGGAATACGCGAATATCGCCCGGAACAGAATACAAAAAGGCTCTTTTTTCAATGGTGAGGGAATCGACATTCCTAAGTACATTGTGGATGAAGGACTGGAAACTGACAATATCTTTTTTGCCGAATACCATATCGGATATTGGGTATTAGGGGTAAATCCGCCAACAAAAGTGGCTACCCATCCCAGTAATATCACTCGGGAAACCCTTTTCCCCTATATGCGGAACCCCCGAAAATCAAGTGTTGGGGAATTGCGCTATATCATGGAAGAAATACGCCCCCCCATTATAGTCGCTAGACAGGGAAAACGTGTTTTTGATAAGCAGTTCACGGCACTTAATTTTTACATAAACCTTTATCTACAAAAACACTATAGGTTGATCAAGACAATCGACAAAGGTGCTATTTACCAACGTCTAGAATGATTGCAGTCGTGGGGCAAACCTTTCGGCAAACTTCTTAATGGTACTTTTATCGAATTTTTCTTCTTCATCGATCCTCCCCAAAAAGATGGCGCTTGTCTTTTTAAGTATGATCTCTTCGGTCGTTTGATGTTCATTTCCACTAAAGATGATTCCGACCTCGAATCCTTTTTGGCGTAGCGCGTTGATCGTGAGCAACGAATGGTTGATACTGCCGAGGTAATGCCGTGAGACCACCACGACCTTATACTCTGGTTTGATCAAATCGAAGATGGTGTCTTTGTCGTTTAAGGGCACTAATAACCCCCCAGCACCTTCGATGACCAAATGGTTTTCGGTCTTGGGCTCTAAAATACCATTCAAATCGATTTTGATTCCATCGATCTCTGCCGCCCCATGTGGGCTCATGGGCGTGCTCAGGGCATAACTATTGGGATGGATAACCGATTTCGGATTGGAAATCATTTCCCTGATTTTATGGCTGTCAGAATAGTGCAGATCACCTGCCTGAACGGGTTTCCAATAATCAGCTTGCAATGCCTCTACCAATATCGCCGATGCAATGGTTTTGCCTACTTCGGTGGATATTCCGGTTACAAAAATTTTCATTTTTTTGCCTTTGAAAGAAAGTTACAGTTGTTGCATTTGTACTTTTTGGGCTCAAAAAAGGGAAACAATTTGTAAAGCAATGTGTTTCTGGCATAATAGACCTCGCTTTTTTGAGCGCCACAAATTGGGCAGGTGATCAAATTTCCATCATCATCGACCGCATAATTTCGTATCTCGTCATAAATAGTCCTTGCCCGTACTTCATCGTTTCTGTGCACCAAGAGCTTAATACCCCCGAGAGCGTTGCTGGCAAAGGGTTCGACACTTACCGTATTCTGGTCTTTTAAGCGTGTTTCTATGCCTTCCGATTCAAGTCTGCCCTTGATGACCTGTACATCGGCGAGAAATTCAAAGCTTCCCAAGACCACCCAATCTTTACCCATGGTGAAATTTTGAAATCAACCGCAATACTTTTGTTGTTTGTTGTTTGGTATTGAAAACGTGCAGGCATATCCGCAAACGTTCATGGCCCTCGGGCACCGTGGGTGCCAAAATGGGACGAACATCAATGCCGTTTCCCTGTAACATTTCGGCACATCGCTTTACCCTTTTGTTTCCTTTCAGCACGGCCACATGAATGGCCGAATCACTGGGCAAAAATACGTCTTGAAGGCCATATTCCCTTTTCTTCTGCAAGAAGAAATGAATTCGATCATGCAATGACTCCACTGTTTTTTTTCCCTCTTCAGAAGCCAGATGTTCATACGAGGAAAGCACTGTCGCAACAGTATCGGGTGGCAGGGCGGTCGAGTATATGAGACTACGGGCAAAATTCAGCAGATATATCTTTAGGGAAAGGTTTCCTAAAATAGCGGCCCCATGGCAGCCCAAGGCCTTTCCAAAAGTCACCAGTCGTGCAAATACCTGCTCTTCAATACCCAATTCTGAAGCCAATCCCTTGCCATTGCCAAAGACGCCCGTGGCATGGGCCTCATCGATCACCAGATGTAGCCTTTTTTCAGTACAATATGCTGCAAACGCTTTTAGGTCAGGAGAATCACCGTCCATAGAAAAGACCGATTCTGTCACTACATATATTTCTTGACCATGATTGCTGCCCTTGCCACGACTTCGTTCAATATGACCGGCCAAATCTTCTAGGTCATTGTGTTTGAACTTATAGCTTTTGGCCAATCCTAAAGTTATGCCATCACGAATACTGGCATGTACCAATTCGTCATAGAAAACTAGGTCACCCCTTTGGGGCACTGACGCAAAAAACCCCAAATTGGCATCGTAGCCCGAATTGAAGACCAATGCGTCTTCAGCATTATGGTAAGTGGCCAAAAGCGTTTCTAGCTGCTCGAACAAAGCGTGATGGCCCGTCAGCAGTCTCGACCCCGTTGCGCCATTGAAAATGTCTTGGTTCGCCATGATGCTTTGAGCCGCCATTTTGATTTTCCCATTCTTCGCAAAGCCCAAATAATCATTGGAGGAGAAATCGATCGCCCCACTATGCAAAGAAGGCGTGCGTATGGCATTTTCTTCCCTTCTTTTCTCAAGTTTTTGCAGTAATTTCTTGGGGAGCTTTGGCATGGTTCAAATGTACTATCTTTATTGAAAAGCATGTACAGGTTCGCTCTAAACAAGCCTTTTTTGATAATGAACCATTTCAGATTCTGGATTTGCGACGACAAAACCTATCTGAAAATTTAACCCCAGAAGTAAAGTCAAAAGAAGGATAATCGGTCAAGATCATTTTTTATGCAGCCCATATTCTAAGGCTACGCGAACCAGTCCGGCAGTATTTCTAGTACCTGTTTTTATAAGCATATTACGGCGATGTGTTTCGACAGTGCCAAAACTGATGAACAACTTATCGGCAATTTCTTGGGTAGTATATTCATCTAAAATGAGTTTGAGCACTTCTTTTTCCCTTCGTGAAAGTTTTGGAAATAAGCTGTCGAATTCGCTTTTGCTATTTGAATTGGATAGGGTATTAATGATAATTTCATTGGAAATGTCATCTAAATACAATTTACCCTTGTATACGGTATCTATGGCTTCGACCAACTCATCTTTGCCAGCATTTTTTAGTACGTAGCCCATGGCCCCATTACCCAGCATCATTTTAATGAGACTGCTCTCTTTGTGCATCGTTATGGCTATGATCTTTACTTCGGGCAACAACTTCATGAACTCTTTGCAAGCATCGATCCCGTTCATACCGGGCATGTTGATATCCAACAAGATGACATCTGGCCGTAGCTTTGATACCTTTTGAAGGGCGGCCTCGGCACCAAATTCATGGCCTATGATCTTGATTTTCGCTTCATTTTGCAACAACAGCCTAAACCCTTGAATGACCATTTTGTGGTCGTCTACGATAAACACTTTGATCATGCCCTTGGAATATTTATGGTTATTGTGGTTCCTTCACCCAAAGCCGTATCCCAATCAATGGTGCCGTTCAAAAATTCAACCCTGCTATTGATGCTCTTCAAGCCCACCCCGTCTGCAAGTATCGCTTTTTCATAATCAAATCCTGCCCCATCATCTTCCATGATAAGGCTCAACCCATTTTTGTCACCTAAGATTTGTATTAGAATGTTCTTGGCCTTCGCATGTTTTCTAATGTTGGCGATGACCTCTTGAACCAATCGAAACAGCATGGCCTGTTTGGTTTTTGCCATCTTATCTTGAAAATTCTTAATATTCAGATCAACCTGATATCCCTCTGCCCTTAATGCCTCTGCCATGTCTTCCAATGCCACGGGCAGGCCAGAAAGTGTGAGGGCATGGGGAATCATATTGTGCGATATACGGCGTACCTCAACGCATGCCTCATCGATCAATTCATTGGTCTTCTCGGTAAGGTTGATTTTTTCCAGTTGCTCTATCTCATTTTGAATCGCGATGAAATGTGCCTTGACCGTACTCAACAACCCCCCTAAACTGTCATGAAGGTCTTTGGCAATGCGCATGCGTTCGCCTTCTTGTCCCTCGATCATGCTGTTTAATGCCAAAAGTTTGTTCTGCTGCTGCAATTCAATGATCTTTTGTTCTTGAATAGCCTCGTTTTGGGATGCAATGGTCTTTTGGTATTGAAGCCTTTTCCAGAAAAAAAATCCGGAAAGAAGCATTAGAACTCCCAACCCTATCAAACCGCCAAGAAGCCGTGCCTTTTGATTATCCTTTATTTCGATTTCCAAGGTCTGCTGTGCAATCTCACGATCTTTTTTTTCTGTCTCATATTTGATCTCAAGCTCAGCCACACTGCGCTTTGTGCGTTCAGAGATAACACTGTCTCTAAGTTTTGATTCCATCTGCTTGTATTCGTAAGCGCTTTTGTAATCTGAAATGGCCAAATGGCTTTCGGCCAGTTTTTTATAAACCATCATTTCTGACGATGGTTTTTGAACGGAATCAAGTACGATTTTTGCCTTTTTTAAATAGGATATGCCCCTGTGGGGGTTTCCAATTTTTGTGAATATTTCATTTAAGATTATCGATGATACCACAAAAGAATTGACATTGCCCAAAGAATCGCTTATCTCTAAAACTTCTTGATAATTTGCGATATTATCTTCTTTTATCTGACCCCGTAAAATATCTACCACAGGTAAATGCCCCCGCGGTAGGCTCACATCATTTTCCTCATACTTTTCAGCCAACAAATTGATATATTTTTCCTGCTTTTGAGGAAAATCATTGGCCGAATAGAATTGCACCAGGGTATATAGCAAAAATTTTTGGTGCGGTGCATCTTCAAAGTTTTTACAATGCTTCCACGCCTTCTCATACGCAGTTGCGCTCTTGTCGGTTTCATTGAGCATTTCAAAGACACCGCCCTTGCTATGGTAAACACTGCACAACCATTCTTCATTGGCCTTTTTTTCAGAAATTCTCTCAGCCTCATTAATATGGTACATGGCCTTGTCAAGCTTGTTCAAATCTTTGTAATCATTGGAAATTGCAAGATTGTAGTAAATAATATTGACCTCGTCGTTAAGCTTCTGGCTTGTATTCAACCCCTCAAGTTTGAGCTTTAGACTTTTATTTGATTCCCCCAGTTTTGCATATGCACTGGAAAGCCCCTTGTAGAAAATCATCTTTGCAACATCAGAATCATCTTTTGAAAGGAGATTTTCCAATTTTTCAACCGCCTTTTTTGCTGGCATTCTTCTGAACTGCTTGGCAATGGATTCATACGCTTTTATTTTCTCGTCATTTGACTTCAGAGACAATGAGAAAATACTGTCAATTTTCTGGTCAAGAGATTCTTTCTGTGAAAAATTGGCTTGAACCAAAAAGAAAGAAAGTAGAATGAGAAATTTTTTATGCATAGCCCTATGTCATCCGAAGTAGAAACCAAATTATTTGAAAAAGCTATTTAATTTATGATATAAATAGCTGTTTAACAACTAATTACTTTAAAATCTGATATAATTTTAGGCTCTACCTTGAACTAGTACTCATCAAACTTGAACCCCATAAGATGATTGTCATCAACATTTTGGGATGTTTGAACACTATACCCCCTTTTGGATCCATCCCTAAAATTCAATATGCCTGAATAGTAGAACAACTTTTCATTCTTTGGGGTCGTATACACCCCAAATCCTATTCTTTTGTAACCTAATATCCTTCCATGTTGTGTAATCAGGCCTTTCCAATAATTGGATAGGTTCGAAGCGAGCTCGGCATTTTGATATTCAGGCGCCATGTTATCGGAAATTGCCCCAAATTTTTGACCTAAGAAATTATCGGAAAAATTGGTAAAAATCGCTGCTTGGTCCAAGCCAACTTTCAGCCTCTCAGGGTCATAGCTTGACTTATCGGCTTTAGAAACGGTATCTCTTCTAATCTCGACAATGATATCATCAAATGCCGCACGTTCATCTTCGTCGAAACTTTCATAGAGCATAAGGGCAATGTTTGATGAGGTCAAATCGTACCTTAGGGTATCGATCATTTTACTATCGGACACCTTTACGGTAAAATTGGTGCGTGTTACCCCTGCATTGGTGTTGAACCCCTTCGCAAATGAAGTTTTGGCCCCATAATGGTCGGCAATCATCTCTAGCCCGGTTTTTTGGGTTTCAGAGGCGCAAGCAACCAAAAGGTATACAATAGGGTATAAAACTGCTTTTTTCATCACTTGTTCTTTTAATTTTTTATCTATCGGGATTTGGTCTCGACCACCAAGGTAAACTCACCCTCGCCCAAGCCATCGGCCCCAGTGACCCCAATGACCACCCTATACGGGGTATTGATGGCCACCAGATCCTTCACCAAACGGGTATGGTCTTGTGGGGCACTTCCCTTAAAATTCCGTTCCCGTTTATGATCGGCCTCACATCTGATACAACTGGGCAGGTCTGGAACCAAATCTGTGCTGTTGGCGCCGATTTCATAGGCATATAAACTAAAGTTCGCCTCGGGGTCTTTTGGTATCACCGTCACCGTCATCTCGCTGTATTTCGGAATGATGCCCGTGAAAAAGAGATGTTTTCCGGTAAACTTTTGCTTTTGGGTCTCAGGGAAACAGGCATTTGCACTGCTCCAGGCCCAAGAAAGGTCGTCTAAAAATACCCCTTCAGAGAGGTTACCGGTATAGGCCACCTTATCGTTGGGCACGGGTTCAATGCTGTACACTTTGGGCTGTGCCATTACCAAATGGGAAGAGAACAAAGCCAATATTATTGCAAATAAATTTTTCATATGTGACATCTTGTTTAACGGCCGTCATTGAACGCCTTTGCAATTCGATGTTTATTGGTTTGCCAGGCCCCGTTGCCGTTGCTTGTTGATATTCAAAAAGCCCTGTGAGGTAATTCTGTACTTAAACGTATTGACGGCCGATCTATTTCTGAGCTTGATCGAAATTGACTTGCCGTGGACATTTAGAATGTTGAATTTTCGTTTTCCTTTGCCCGGACCATTCGGAAAGGTTTTTTCTGCATAATTGTTTTTCGCTCCAGAAGCCATGTCCCAAGTACAAACGATAATGTCTGTTTCTGCCCTGCCATCTTTCTTTTCGATTTCGATTTCTACCCTATCCCAGAACATTCCGGCGGTCGTAAAAACACGTACCCCGCCAACACCGGCTTTTCTCAAGGTTCCGTATTGTTTGGTCTTGGTTTTCAGCACGGGCAGTTCTCTAGCGCCCACGGTCGCCCACGATTGTCTGTTTTGGTTGAACACGAAATCATGAAATTGGGCCGAGGCCTGTGAAATGGCATTAACCGCTTGTGCATCTTGGCCCACAACGGGGATGAAGGTCAGGGCAATACCCCCTATGGCATGGCTTACTTTGTAGCTTTCTTCCCATTTTTGCTTAATTACGCTACCAAAACCTGTGCAGGTTTGGGCATAGGTTCCGAGACAGAAAACAAATGCTGTCATCAAACAGATAGTCGATCTTGTAGTTTTCATAATGTTTGTTTTTAGAGATTTA
>JANQOD010000216.1 GCA_028289745.1 Allomuricauda sp.
CAAAAAATGCAAGAAGCCCTGGCAGATTGCTATGGAAACCCTTCATCTACGCATAGTTTTGGCCGGTCGGCAAAGACGGCAATTGAAAAGGCTAGGAAGACCATTGCCAAGTACCTTAACGCGCAACCATCAGAAATCATTTTTACCTCGGGCGGCACAGAGGCCGACAACATGATTTTACGTTGTGCCGTACGTGATTTGGGGGTGAAGACCATCATTACTTCAAAGATTGAGCACCATGCCGTGTTGCACACCGCTGAAGAACTTGAAAAAGAATATGGTACGAAACTGATTTTTATGGATTTGGATTTAGATGGCAATCCAGATATCGAACACCTAGCCGTTCTTCTCGGGCAAGATGATTCTAAGAAATTGGTCAGTTTGATGCATGTCAACAATGAAATTGGCAATTTGATCGATATCGATCGAGTGGCTCAGATCTGCAGAGAAAGAGGTGCATTGCTACATTCTGATACGGTACAGTCAATCGGCCATTACGAATGGAACCTTGAAAAGACGCCCATTGATTTTTTGACCGCGGCCGCACATAAGTTTCATGGACCCAAAGGCATTGGTTTTGCTTTCATCAGAAAAAATTCTGGTTTGAAACCCCTGATTGTCGGCGGTGCCCAAGAACGAGGGTATCGTGCGGGCACAGAGCCATACCATAACATTGTTGGTCTGGAAGAAGCATTTGTTGCCGCCTATGACCATCTCGATCAAGAACAGGCTTACGTTTTGGGTTTGAAGAAACACTTTATCACGAAAATAAAGGCCGAGATACCCGGTGTCGAGTTCAACGGTCTCTCTGGCAACTTGGAAAAAAGCACCTATACCTTGACCAATGTACGTCTGCCGTTCGATAGGCAAAAATCGTTAATGCTGCTCTTTCACCTTGACTTGAAGGGTATTGCCTGTTCAAAAGGCAGCGCTTGTCAATCAGGAAGTAACGCAGGCTCACATGTGCTTACAGAAATTTTGAACAAGGAAGAACTCGAGAAACCTTCACTTCGATTTTCTTTTTCTAAGTATAACACCAAAGAAGAATTGGATTATGTTGTCAGGGTATTGAAAGAGTTTGCCGATAGCTAGCGATCTTTTTTTCGTTTCCGCTTTTTTTCTCGGTCGTACGGAAAGTTTCTAGAGGCCTGTTTCATCATTTTGTCAATAAGCTCGTTGGTGTTCTTACCGGTCTTTTTGGTGATTTCCTTTTCATATTTCCAAAGAAGTTTTCCTGTCTGGCCGTCACTGATCTTGATGCCAATTCGCCCGTAGTTGGCATTTCCATTAAAATAATCCAACAGGCTGAAATTGGTGGGCACACCTTCAGAAAGCAATATATTTAGGTTTAGACTACCACTGATGATGCCATCTACATTCAATATTTCACTCAATTCTTTGATCGTGTAGATATCAAGATTATCGTAAGTAATGCCCTCTCTGGCCAAAATTGCATTGGTGTCATCGGTGTTTTGAAAATCGACGTTGAATTTTTTTCTCTTCTTTCGGATCGAAAAATAAGTTTCAAGGGCATTCTGTACCGCGTAGCCCTCTTGCTGCGCCAGTTGTTTAAGCTCTTGATCATCTACCCGCTCTTTTAGATCGAGATTTGTGACAAAAGGAAGTATCGCCAAAAGTTCATGGTCTTGGGTAAGGGCATCAAATCTTGGACTTTCATAAATATCTTTCTGTGCCCAAGCGAGATGTATCGCCAAAAACAGAAAAAAAGGAATCTTCTTCATAGATTTCATCAAAATCGTGCACTGACCTTTACGTTCAAAATCCGTGCCGTTAAAAAGTTGGGTACGGCAAACTGCCGTTGACTATCAATATCGCGTACCCATGTATTGGTGATGGAATTTTGGTTGTTGAACAGGTTAAAAATCTCAAAACCGGCGCTAAGTGCTTTCAGTTTGCGCTCTCCGGTTCGGGACAGCCCCTTGTTCTTGTCGGCAAAAATATAGGAAATTCCCAAATCGACCCTTTTATAATCCCGCAATCGGCTTTGAAATTCATAGGGGTCGTCATAGTTGGGCGACCCGCCGGGCACCCCGGTTTGGTAAACAAGGTTCATATAGAGTTTCAGGTCCGGAACCGTGGGCACATAATCTTGAAAAAGAAGTGCGAATTTAAGACGTTGGTCAGTGGGCCGTGAAATATAACCGCGATCTTCAATATTTTCTTCGGTTTTCAAGTATCCTACACTTACCCACGATTCGGCACCCGGCACAAGAGTACCGTTGAGCCTAAAATCGATGCCATAAGCGTAGGCCCTTGCATTATTGACCGCTACGTACCGTAGACGCACATCTTCGAGTGTGAACGGATTTACATCGGTCAATGATTTATAATACACTTCGCTATGTAGGTTGAAGGGCCTTCCCCATAATTTGAAACTGTACTCATTGCCCAACACAAAGTGCCATGATTTTTGCGCTTTTACCTCTGGGTCAATGTTTCCATTTCTATCGCGCAGCTCACGATAAAAGGGTGGTTGCTGGTAATTGCCAATGGCCAATCTGAACAGTATATCGTTCTGCCAAGCTGGTTTTATGGCGAATTGTGCCCTCGGACTTACCAAAAATTGATGGTTGCTCTCGAATCCCTCACCTCTCAGGGTCCAAAATTGGCTTCTCACCCCCAAATTGATATAAATATCATGACGCCCCCATTTGCCATGCTGACCATACTGTATAAAACTAGAGATACGATCGGTCTGGGCAAAATTGATGGCCTGTGCACTTTCAAAGGGTACAATGTCTGCGGTAAAGGGCACTTCGGGTTGGTTGTTTACAAAATCTGGTCGGGGTGGTCTGATGAAAAATCCTGCAGAATCGATGAATTCGGCCTCACGTAGTCGATCTCTTATGTCTTCGTGGGTGTATTTGAGCCCCCATTGTACCAGTTTATCCCCTTTTTTGAATTTTCCCCGATGGGATATGTTAAAAATGAGGGCGTCCAACTGGTTTCTGGCCCTATTGATCTGACGGCCGATTCCCCTTGAATTGATGGGCTCCCCTAAATCTTCACTTCCTAGGTCATTGTCGACCTCTGCCAGTTCATATGATGCGATGATATCTGAAAACTCTTCCTCTATGGTATGGTACACAGAGGTTATCAGTTTCAAATTGACTCTTTCATTTGGTTTAAAATCTGCTTTCAATGCCCCTAGGGCAGTAGTGAAACGATTGTCTTCCTCTCCCTCATAAAAAACGACCAATGCCCTGGGTTCGTTGATGGTGCCAAAATTGGTCTGTCTGGTCAACGGTCGGTTTTGGTAATCGTTCAGTGATAAGGTTCCCAAGAAATTTAGTTCAAGCTTATTCGAGATTCCGTAAGAAAAATAGGTCTGGGCATCAAAGAAAATCGGTCTCACATTGGTTTGGGTCTGTTGACTATTTATGAAAAGGGCGTTCGAGCGATAGCGCACCCCGGTAATATTGCTGAGGGTCTTATCTTTGGAGAGTGCTTCGAGGGTGATGCCCGCACCAAGCAGGCTTGCATCTGCCTGTAGCGAAAATGAGGTGGGTATTTTATAGGTAATATCAAGTACAGATGATAGCTTGTCTCCGTATTTTGCTTGAAAACCACCAGCCGAAAAGTCAATGTCCTTTGCCATTGCACTATTGATGAAGCTAAGGCCTTCTTGTTGGGCCGAACGAACCAAAAAAGGGCGATATACCTCTATTTCATTGACATAGACCAGGTTTTCTTCAAAACTACCGCCCCTGACATTGTACTGGGTGCTCAGTTCATTGTTGAAAGACACCCCTGGCAAAAGCTTCAACACATTTTCAACACCCTCATTGGCCCCGGGAATGTTTCTGACCACTTCAGGTGAAAGGGTTTCAATGCCCTCAAGCTCTTTTCTGCCCGTGGGCGATAT
>JANQOD010000238.1 GCA_028289745.1 Allomuricauda sp.
ATATCGACGTTTCGGGCATCTTTTCCGATAATCTTGTACTCACTGGGTTTTTTGAGCACTACCTCTTCTGGAACTTCCAATTTGGCGGCATCGTTGACCACATCTCCATAGCCCAAGGTCTCTCCGGCGGCGTTGGTAATGACCCCTTCGCTTACGGTACATTCTGTTGCGTCAACGCCCCAGCGCGCAGCTGCGGCATTCACCAACATCTGCTTGGCCGTGGCACCGGTCTGCCGCAGCGCATCCCACCCGAAACGGATGGACTGACTGCCGCCGGCCACTTGACGGGTATAGTTTTCGGTGTCCAACACCCCTTGTTTCACATAGACATCCTTCCATGCCACATCCAACTCTTCTGCAATGATCATTGGCATGGAGGTCTTGACCCCCTGCCCTATTTCAGGATTTGGTGAGTATATCGTTACCGCTCCGTTGTCTGCAATTTCAATGAAGGCATTGAAATCGTTATAATTCAATTTTGAAAGATCTACCGGTGGGGCCACCTTTGGCTTACAGGCCTGAAAAAGGTTGAACCCTATGAGCATACCACCTCCTGCGAGACCTGTTGTTCTCATAAAGGCCCTTCTGCTTACTGTCATATTTTGATTTGTTGCCATTGTCTTTTTTTTAGGGGTCAGTCCATATTTTCAGCGGCCTTCTCAACGGCCCTGTAGATTCTGTTGTAAGCAGCGCAGCGACAGATATTGCCATTCATGGCACTCTTGATTTCATCTTCCGTGGGATTCGGATTGCTTTCGAGAAAAGCGGAAGCGGTCATGATCTGGCCCGCTTGGCAATAGCCACATTGCGGTACATCGACCTCTTTCCAGGCGATTTGTACGGGATGGCTTCCATCTTCGGAAAGTCCTTCAATGGTGGTCACCGATTTTCCTTCGAGTTGTTGCATGGTCAAAGAGCAGCTTCGCATGGCCACACCGTCAACATGGATGGTGCAAGACCCACATAGGCCGACTCCACAGCCATATTTGGTGCCCAACAAGTCTAAATGATCACGCAACACCCAGAGCACAGGGGTATCAGCAGATACGTCAACGGTCATTTCTTCGCTGTTGACCTTGATTTGATACGTTGGCATAGTCTTAAGATTGATTACGAATTGGATTACCTGTTGAAGTTACCAAAAAATACTTCGGATTCTTTTTTTTTTAACAAGACCCCGTATGTTTTAACAAAGCTTTAGATCACCCATACCTCTTTAAGGTACAACAAAGTTTTACGCCATTATACTATCGGCCCGGTTTTTGCGTTGAAAGGCTGAACCCTAAACAAAATGAAAATGAAAGTCTTTTCGAAAATATTCCCCTACGCTTTAACCTTTCTGTTTCTTGTTTCCTGCGGAAATGCCGATGACGACGTAAGCTTTGATTTCAATGACAATGAACTTGGTAAAGGGAAGGAACCCGATGACTGTCTGGGCTTTGACGAAAATGATCTGCTCCTATCCATACAGGAAGAATTTACCGATTTACCGAGTAAGGTGTCCATTCTGTTCAAGGTATCTGACAAACAGGGCAATCCGATTTCGGGATTGACCGCCAATCAATTCACCATTTATGAACAAGGCCGAAACGATGACTGTTTCAGCCCTATCTCATCTTCTGAGTCTTTGGCCCGGATCTCACCCAATTCGCAGGTATTCAGCAACAACACGCTGTTGGTGCTAGATCTGAGCAACTCGGTCTTGGAAAGCAGTCTGGAAGAACTCAAGGCCGCTTCGACCAGTTTCATCAACAATGTAATGCCTTCACCGCAAACCGAATCTTTCAAGATGGCCATCTACTGGTTCGATGGTGAAGATGAATTGCACCTGTTGAACGATCTGACCTCGTCGGCCACAGAATTGACCTCGGCTATCGATGGCATTACCCAAGACATCAGTAATGACCCGTCTACCGATCTATACGGGGCGGTCATTAAATCGACCGATGCCGCTGAAGATCTGATTGGAAAGAACAATCAAGATTCCGTGATCGGAGCTGCTTCGGTGGTCATTTTCACCGATGGCACCGATCAGGCATCACGTTATACCGAAGCCAATGCCCTAAGAGCTGTCAACGATGCCAACCGAAACATTTCATTTTTTACCATTGGTCTTGGTTCAGAAATCGACACACAGATTCTGACAGAGATCGGCAAGACCGCCAGTGTATTTGCCAATAACAAAGAAGAATTGGAAGCTACGTTCAACCAAATATCGCAAAGGGTATCTGAGCAGGCCAACAGTTTCTATCTTTTTGAATATTGCACGCCAAAACGTGATGGCAGTGGTGATAACAACCTGGTCATTCAATTGACCGATGGGGGTCTGCAAGGTGCCGTTCAGACCAAGTTCAATGCTGATGGATTCACTGGCGGATGTGAGTAATTCTTAGTATTTTATACTTCTAAAAAGTCATGATTATGAAAACGATGACCTGCAAGCAGCTCGGGGGTGCTTGTGATATCGCATTTCATGCCGATACTTTTGAAGAAATTGCAGCATTGAGCAAGAAGCACGGTATGGAGATGTTCAAGAAAGCCGATGCGGCACATTTAAAAGCGATGGAAGAGATGCAAGAACTCATGAAATCGCCTGAAGCGATGGCTTCATGGATGAAAAGCAAGAGGATGGAATTCGAAGCATTACCAGAAAGCCAATAACCGAATTCTTTGTCATAAATTATTATCTTGGCGCCTCACTTGAACCTTTTAAAAATGAAGTATCGCAAAAAACTTTCTACGGTAGTCACCGGTTGTTTTCTTTTTTTAACCTTTAGTACCACAATTGCCCAAAAACAGCACCCTCTTGAAGGCCGTTGGGACCTTGAAGTAGCATTTGAGGGCAAGACCGTCCCTTCTTGGTTAGAGGTAAGGCATTCAGGGCATGCGACGTTGGTCGGACGTTTTTTGGCACTCACTGGCAGTGCCCGACCGGTGTCTGAAGTCAAAATCGATGGTGACAAATTCAGTTTTTCCGTTCCCAGACAATGGGAGCCAGAGGGGAGCGATCTGGCGATCGAGGGTGTTTTGGCTGATGAAGCCATCAATGGCACCCTGACCTATGTCAATGGCAACACCTACCCCTTCACAGGAACACCGGCACCTGATCTTCCATACAACTACCGGCCGATATGGGCCGAACCCATTGAGCTCTTCGATAAAAAAGATTTGACCAACTGGCACACCGATGGTGAGAATAGCAATTGGGTGGTCGAAGAGGGTATCTTGAAAAGTACCAAAAAAGGGGCCAATCTTATCAGTGATCAAAAATTTACGGACTTCAAATTGGAGACCGAGTTCAGATACCCCGAAGGAAGTAACAGTGGTATTTATTTACGCGGCCGTTATGAGGTTCAGATAGCGGACAACAAAGGCCTTGAGCCCATGGATATTTATTTCGGGGGAATCTACGGATTTCTAGAACCCAATGAAAATGCAGCAAGGGATGCCGGTGAATGGCAGAATTATGAAATCACGTTAATCGGGCGTCGAGTGACCGTTATCGCCAATGGAAAGGTGGTCATAAACGACCAAACCATACCCGGCATCACAGGAGGCGCACTAGATAGCAAAGAAGGTGAAGCAGGACCTTTTATGATACAAGGGGATCATGGGGCCATTGAATTTAGATCATTTGTGATCACCCCGATATATTCTGAAGAATAGCATAGCGCTCACGATTGTATAAGAAAGCCCATGTTTGTTGACATGGGCTTCTTTTGTGATCAATATGGACAGTCTGGTTGGTTATTGAACCGTCTTGATCTTGATATTGCGCCATTTCACTTTGATACCCCCACCATCATGAATCTGTAGGGCAATAGCGCCCTTGCCCGCGCCGATTTTGTCATCGGTGAATTCTACCATCTGAACGCCGTTCAACCATGTCGTCACCCTAGGGCCCATTACTGATATGGTCATCTTGTTCCATTCGCCCATCTTTAGGGCAGATTCTTTTTCGGGATTCGGCTTGATCAACCATCCCCTACCGTACGATTCGTAGATGCCTCCACTGTGTTTGCCCGGGGGTGCCACCTCAACCTGCCAGCCGGTGACCTTGGTACCCTCAAAAGTGGATTTAAAGAAGACCCCACTGTTGCCATCGGCTTCCTGCATGAATTCCAAAGTCAGCTCAAAATTATCATAGAACTCTTTGGTTGACAGATAACCGTATTCTGCCTTCGGGCCGCTTTCACAGATGAGCAGTCCGTCTTCAACGTACCATTTCTCATCGCCGTATTGCACCCATCCATCTAAATTCTCACCGTTGAAAAGGGATTCTCCTTGATATTCTTGGGTCCATCCCATAGCCATCACGCAGAGCGATACGGCTAGGGCATTTATACCTGTTTTTATTTTCATCGTTTCCTGCTTTTCGATTTTGTCGTGAATTTAAACATTTGATAGGGTATCTTGCCACAAAAATTCGCTGAACGACACTCGGGTAGGGTTTTTGGCCCAAAAATTGTTTCATTACCAAAGACTACAACTGCCGACATCCTAAAGACAGAAGAAGTGTAATGCTAAAAAACTCAGGTTATGGATGTTATCAAGGAAATTATTCAAAATAGTGCCATCGGCCCCTATTCAAATTGGTCAAAAGGCTTGGTGCTCTCACTTTTTACCTCGATTGTGTGCACCTTGGTGATCATGTTGGTGCTATTGTTCGCCACTATACCCCAAAATGTACAGTACGGATATTGAAAAAAAGTACGTTAACGGTAGATCAGTGCATTGCCAAACCCCTGTTGGTTCAGCGGTTTGCTTAAATCGAGCAAAAAACCGTTAATCACCGCATGGGTGATTTCACCGCCTTTTTCAAGGAAAAAAGTGGAATCACTGCCAGGCTTCAAAATAAATTCATCGAAATCTTTATTCTTGGGCCATAAGTTAATCGGTGCGTCATTTATGAAAATAAAGCCCCTATTTTTTGGAAATTCAACCTCCACATGACCATAACCCTTTGACAAAAGCTCTTGGATGGGCATTTGATCTGTGTTTATATCATGGCCCTTGTACATCTTAGACGGTACAATTTTATACCCCGTGGCATCAAAGGTCTCATAGCCATAATAGGTCGAAAGATCCCCTTGATCGACAATGATGCTCTTGTAATAAAAATCATTATGCCCCGCCAAATCGATTTCCTGCCGATTAATGCCTAGATCGATGATATAGTCTTTGCCGATCAGTTCGTAGGTGGCGTTTTCAATCTTCAGATCAAACAGGTTTCGGTCATTCCTCGGAATTTTTTCATATGCTTCAATGGGTATTTGCTTGTAACTCTCTGTGGCAATGGTGTATAGCGCCGAAAGAATGGAAACATAGTTCAGTTTACGGATTTCCTGTTTTTCGCGATCGTTGACATACCCCCCCGATTCGATCAGTATGAGACTGGTGCCCCACTTGGCAATGTTGTCACCAAAGGCACGTGGCTCAAAATCGTCGCTGTAACGGCCCACTTGGCCCGGTGCATATTTTTGTATGATATCGTTCATGTACACGATTACCTTCATGGCATTGGCCCTTATTTCATTGATATCCTTTTCATAATTATAGGCCGTTGCCAAATATGAAATGGTGGCGGGTTTGGGCGTGCGCTCGGCATTGTAATAACGGCTCTGGTCATGTAGATTAAACCCAAAAGCGGCATCGACACTGTCACGCACTTTTTTCAAGACTTGCCCTTCGGGTGACTGTAATCGCAATGCATCACGGTTGATGTCGATTCCCAAGGCGTTTCGCCGCTGATAGACCTCGGCCCCATCGGGGTTCACCATCGGCAGAAAATGCAGTTTTAAGTTCGAAAGGATAATCTGCTTCTCTTCCTTGAAATCATCAGAATCCAAAAAATTGAAGATATCGAAAATGGCCATTGTCGCGGTGGGCTCATCGCCGTGCATTTGCGACCACAAAAAAATGTCGGTATCACCCTCGCCGATAGTGATAAGGGTCAAGTCGCGGCCTTCGATCGACTCCCCTACCTTTTTTACCACGTATTTTGAATCGTTGCGAACCTTATCGATCAAGGGCTGTATCTGATCATACTTGATGCGTCGCTTGTCAAGCGATGATTCCCTATAGTTGCCATAGGTTTCGTAAAGCTGTGGGGTCAGGTCGTTTTGGGCATTGCAGGTAAAAGCAAGTACAAAAGCGGCCCCTATGCATTTTAATGGGTTCATGTCGTTACTTTTTCGGAACGGGTTTAAAATTATGCCTTTTGGTAGCTTTGCGCACCTTTTTCATGAATTTCTCGCCCGGATCGGTCTTTTTGGTACGGTAGGTAGAATCGACCTCCAACCATAAGGGATGGTCTTCAAACCGCGTGTATTCATGATGGCCGATCACATATTCGATGGCATACTTCTCAGCCAAATGATCGACCAGCCAAACATTGGCGCGCAATTGCTTTCTGGTGAGGGGCGTCTCTTGGGTACCCCCGACATTTTCAATTCCGATGGCACAGTGGTTCAGTCCGATGACATGACGGGCCATAGTGGTCTCGGGCATCAAACGGTAAATGGTACCGTCTTGATCGACCAAGAAATGGGCTGACACGTTAAGGCCACTGACACTTTTGATGTCAGGGCGCCAATCGGGGAGCGTCGATTTCTCAAAAGCGGCAAAAGATTTTTCGAGGGTGGGAATGGCCGTCCAGTGCAGCACGATCATTTTAGGTACTATTTCGGGAGAATCCTGTTCTAGATGATAGCGTTGCTGCAAGTATTCTTGGGTGAGTTCGATACGTTGTTCATCAAACTCGATGGGGCGGTCGATGACAACCCCAGGGGTGCTGCACGATGCGCACCATAACAACACCAGTACAGTTCTTTTTCGTATCATGGTTACCTATTAGCGTTATGTATTGCCGAATCGGTCTTCGGAACGGCATAACAGATCATCAATTTCCTTTTTCCCCATTCACGGGCCTTTTTGACATCGGTGCCCATATAAATATCGATTCTTTTCCGCCATTTGCGGTGCATTTTGTCCTTCACATAGAAGGTATCGGGAAACGTATCGATTTTCACCATGGTGTTTCGGGCAAGCCCATACTTCAAAAGATCACGTGAAACGGCTATCACCTTCATGTCTGGTTTGAGCGTATCGCCCCATGCCGCCAAATTTGCCAAGCTATCGGTCTGCCATGACACCGAATTATAGGCCGAGGCAATGACCTCAAGTCCGTACCAATCATGTGTTTCCACCTTTTTGGGGAAACCTCGCGTTTACAGGAAAACACCGTTGATGTCCCTATAAAAACAAGAACGGTCAACAAAAGTCTTAAGCGCACATCGTTCACTTTCATGGAAGCGGTACATAGGTCTTGTCATTTTCCATCATGGGAAACGTTTTGTTCTGCCAATCGGTCTTGGCCTTTTCGATTTTTTCCTTGCTCGAAGAGACAAAATTCCAGAAAATATGACGTCCCTCTTCAAAAGGCTCGCCACCGAACAGCAAAAGATGTGAATGGGGCCGTAACACAATATCACAGGTATCTTCGACCTTCGAGACCAAAATATGGCCCTTTTCAACCATTTCGCCACAGGCCGTAATGGCCCCTTCTACGATACAGATGCCGATTTCGCCCTTTAAATCGCCATTGACGTTGAGTTCAAAGGTTTCTGTATTCTTTACCTCGACCATGAACAAGGGTGAGTGCACGGGTACCGGCGATTGTTGCCCATACCCACTGCCCGCCACCAAGGTGAACTCGGCGCTGCCCTTGCTCCATTTGGGCAAATCGACCGCGTCGATATGATGAAATTCAGGTGCCATCTCCTCTAAATGCTTGGGCAGCGCGACCCAAATCTGGTAGCCATGGGCGGTAAAGGTCTCGCCGTTTCGTAAATGTTCGGGGGTGCGCTCTGAGTGTGAAACGCCCTTTCCGGCCGTCATCCAGTTCACCGAGCCCGGTTTGATGAGCTGCTGGGTACCCAAGCTGTCTTCATGCATGATCTCGCCCTCAAGCATATAGGTCAATGTCGAAAGTCCGATATGGGGGTGTTGGTCCACATCCATATAGGTATTCGGGCCCAATTGCGTAGGGCCCATATGGTCGATAAAGATGAAGGGGCCGATCATACGCTTTTTGCGAAAGGGAATCAATCGCCCCACCAAAAAATCACCGATGTCACGGCTTCGTTCTTCAATGATCATTCCGATGTTCGACATGCCTCAATTGTTTATATTCGCCAAGAAAGTTACAAAACTAAATTCCAAAATATGAAGTGGTTCAAACGCATTCTGCTATTACTTTTGGTGGTCATCGCCCTAGTGGTGTACCTCAACTATCCGAAGCTGAACATGATTTCGGGCTATGCCTCAAAATATATGGCCTCACAGGTCTATATCGCCGAAAGACAGCCCGACGCCGTTATCGAGAGCGATCTGCAATTTCCGCTGATCGAATTGGCCGAAACGGAGGTCGACAACAAAGAAACGAGTGCTTCGGCCACGGTGTACGGACTTATGGAACGCAAGGCCATAGACCGTCAGGGCCTGGGCTGCGTGCTGGTCAATGGCGATTATGCCGAGGGGGAACAATATCTACAACCCAAACGCAACTTTTCGACCCTTGGGCACCCCTACCCGTTCGGACATTTACCCGCCATCGACACCGTGTTCGCCGAAATCGATTACGAACAACTGCAAAAAGCGGTCGCCTTGCCCTTTGCCAACAATGCGGTTCAGAATACACGAACGCTGTTGGTACTGTACAAGGGCCATCTGCTACATGAGCAGTATGTGGCGGGCTTTACCAAAGACACCCCCGTTTTGGGCTGGTCGATGACCAAAAGCATACTGGCCACATTTTTTGGCATATTGGAGCACCAGAAGAAAATCGCCATGGATTGGCCGGCACCCATACCCGAGTGGAAAGACGATGGGCGCAAAGACATCACCCTCGACCATTTGCTTCGGATGCAAAGCGGATTGGCATGGGAAGAGGTCTATACCGAGATTTCCGATGTGACCCAAATGCTGTTTTTGGACAGTGACATGACCGAGGCCCAAAAAAACAAAGAGGCCGTCGCCCAACCCACTGAAATCTGGAATTATTCGTCGGGCACCTCCAATCTGTTGTCGGGCATTCTGCGCATGCAGTTCAGATCGCACCAAGCGTATCTTGATTTTCCCTATGCATCGCTTATCGATAAGATCGGTATGCACTCTATGCTCATCGAAGCCGACTTGGCGGGCAATTATGTAGGCTCTTCGTATGCGTGGGCCAGCACGCGCGACTGGGCCCGCTTTGGGCAACTCTACCTGAACAAGGGCAAGTGGAACGGCGAACAGCTCTTTTCTCCCCAATGGGCCGAGTATGTCAGCACCCCTACCCAGCATTCAAATGGGCGCTATGGGGCACACTTTTGGCTGAACGCCGGCGGGGTCTATCCAGATGTGCCCAAAGACCTGTATTCATGCAATGGCTATCAGGGGCAATATGTGTTCATCATTCCCTCAAAAGAGTTGGTAGTCGTTCGTACAGGGCTCGCCGAGGACCCGGATTTTGATATCAATGGATTTTTGGCGGCTTTGGTAAAGTGCATAGAATGAGGTTTTTGGAAGCCAAATAACAACTTTTAAGGCGCAAACCACAGTTTTTTGCCACTTCACAACAATAATTTCACCCAGCAGACTTATGGGCGTACATTTACTATGTAATTAATTCAGAAAGTAAATTTTTTCATTTTCATATAGTGTTCTCGTAAAAGGGTCCTGATCTCAAAAAAGACAGGGCTCTTTTTAGTTAATGAAACTCCGTTTTATGTCTGCATAAAACGGTTAGTTGAATTAATTCCGCTGAAAAGCGGAATCCCATGAATTTTTG
>JANQOD010000243.1 GCA_028289745.1 Allomuricauda sp.
GTATCGACCACGAAAGGCTCACCTATAAGTATCAAGGCCGACGGTTTAGGCTCACCGATGTTGAAGGTCACATCGTAAAATCAATTTTGGCCTAATGCAACGCAGAAATTTCATCAAGACTTCCGCTCTTGCGGGCATGGCATTTGCAACTGTTCCGGTTTCCGCAAAAAGGGTATGGGAATTTGAGGATGCCATCATTGGCCACGGCGACTATCGTTATAAAATTGACCTGAATTGGGGGGCCTTGAACAGCAATTACTACCCCGTAAATGATTGCCATGAAATGGTCATCGACTCAAAAGGAAGAATTCTTTTGTTGACCAACCATACGAAGAACAATATTCTTATCTACGATAAAAGTGGAAAATTGCTCGACGCCTGGGGAACCGAATATCCTGGGGCGCATGGGCTCACCCTGCACAATGAAAACGGCGAGGAATTTCTGTACATTTCAGACAATGCCCGGCACGAGGTCATAAAAACAACCATCGACGGCAAAGTGGTACAGCTATTTCCATTTCCGAAAGAATCAGAAAAATATCGGGTCAAAGAACAATACATCCCTACAGAAACGGCCATAGCGGCCAATGGTGATGTATATGTGGCCGATGGTTATGGTGAACAGTACATTCTACATTACGATGCCAAAGGAAAGCTGTTGAACATTTTTGGCGGCAAAGGTGATGAAGACCATTTGTTCAGCAATGCCCATGGGATCTGTATCGATGATAGAAATGCTGAAGCTGTTTCGCTTCTTATCACGGCACGACAACAGAACAAACTGAAACGCTTCTCCCTTGACGGAACGTACATGGAAACTGTCAATTTGCCCGGTGCCTACATCTGTCGGCCGGTAATTCATGGCAAACAGGTCTATTTGGCCACTATTTGGTCAGGTGATGGGGCTGCGGGCACAGGTTTCATCTCTATTTTGGATGAAAACAACAAGCTGGTATCGGCACCGGGCGGCTGTACTCCGACTTATGAAAGTGGTGAACTACGACCCGTGTACCAGACTTTGAAAGTGTTTCACCATCCACATGATGTCTGCATCGATGATGACGAAAATATATACGTTGCCCAATGGAACTCGGGTAAAACCTACCCCATAAAACTGTACAGGGTGTAAATCTCTATGGAAAAGATGGTGAACAGTTATCTGAGGTCAAATAGCGTGAAAAGAAAATCTTTTGTTCTGACAGTGTCGATTCTATTGACGGTGGCATTTTTTTCCTGCAAAGAAAAAATGGCCTTCACCTCAACAGACGATATTCAACTGTCCGCTCCGAGAGTGGAAGTTGATTCCCTGATATTCCAAAAAGAGGCCCTCATCAGCTTGGTAATGGAACAAGACAACACCGACATCTACTACAAAATGACAGGGATGGGTCCTGAAGAAAAGACAACCTATGAAAAACCCATTGTCGTTGACAAGACGACCAAAATACAGTTTTGGGCAGAACATGAATTGTACCGACCAAGTGATGTTCAAGAGATTATTTTGACCAAAATAAATACCGACCTCTCAAACACTGACGTAGTGGTTGCCCCTGAACCACATATCAACTATCCAGGAAAGGGGGCGGCAACCCTTGTCAATACCGCTAGGGGCACGGTCAACTTTCGAAAAGGTCATGAATGGTTGGGCTTTCAAGACAAAAAAGTATCCGTTTCCCTACAATTTTCCAAACCTACCCCTGTGTCAAAAGTTTTGGTGGGTGTGCTGACCGACCATAATTCATGGATTTTTTTGCCCAGTTCAGTACTGGTCGAAGCACATCAAACCAGTATTGGCAATATCGAACTACCCTACCCTTTAAAACGAAAAGAGCCAAGTGCTATATTTATAGAAGTTGAGGTTGAAAAAGGTAATTATAAAAATTTGATAATCAATATTTTATCACTTGAATCAATTCCTGATTGGCATGAAGGGAAAGGCACACCGCCATGGCTTTTTGTCGATGAAATACTGATAGAACCCTAATTTATGCAGATAGGCAATTTACACCCGTTATTGGTGCACCTCCCGATCGGTATCATCATTATGGTCTTTTTGATGGAGCTGCTTCGTTTTCGAAAACCCCCTACCGTAAGTCAAGATGCGTTGCTGTTCGTTTTGGGCACGGGTGCGTTGTTTTCCGTTCTTTCGTTGATCTCGGGTTGGCTACTGGGCAATACGGGGGGCTATGACCTTGAACTGTTGAACGATCATAAATGGATGGCCGTAGCCTTTACAGTGACCTGTATGGCATTGTTCTTGGTCAAACTGAGCAAGAAACAATGGGCCAAAAAAATCTACTTTCCATTATTGCTGGTGACCTTGGCCCTGCTCTTCATCACTGGCCATTATGGGGGCAATATAACACATGGTGAAGATTTTTTGTTCAAAGATAGAAGCGAAGCCGTCATTGAGATCGAAGATGTTGATAACGCCAAGGTATATGCCCAAATCGTACAGCCTATCTTTAAGGCCAAATGTGTAAGTTGCCACAACACGAACAAGGTGAAAGGCGGACTCATGCTCACTTCAAAAGAAGAAATTCTTGCTGGGGGTGATACAGGAGGCCTATTCGATACCCTTTCAGATGCGAACAACACCTTACTGGTACATCGCATCACATTACCTTTAGAAAACGAAGAGCACATGCCCCCAAAGGGAAAATTGCAATTGACCGATGAAGAAAAGTTGTTATTGCAATGGTGGATCGACAATGACAATTGCTTTGACTGCATTGTCGAAAATCTGGAAGCTGATGACAAAACCTCGGCCGCACTTGCTTCCTTGGAAGTAGACCGCTCACCACGTGCCCTGATTGCCAAAGAGCTTGACCTACCTTCACCAGAAGACTTGGCAGCTTTGCGACTACAGAACATTGACGTACGACCCTTGGCCGCAGAAAGTCCTTTGCTGATAGCCAATCTATCAAGAAGAAAAGACCTTTCAGAAAGAGAATTTGAGCTTTTGCGCAAGGTCGATGAACATATTGTTGAACTGAACCTTGCCCACTCTAACTTCAACGATACACTGGCTCCCTTCTTAAAAAAGTTTAAAAACCTAACAAAGCTACAGTTACGGCAGACCATGATCACGGTCGAGGGTTTGGCCCATATAAAAAAACTGGAACATCTCGAATCACTAAACCTGTTCGCAACATCCATTTCAGCGGAAGCATTACAAGAAATCAGTGAAATTCAATCTTTGAAAGATCTGTACCTAGACCCTACCCTATCAAGTTCAGATTTGGCACTACTCGATACAGACCGCATCACCCTACATGGTAAAGACATCGACAGCCTTTTTGCTTCAAGTGAGTTGGTTCCGCCGGTTATTATGGCCAATGGTGAAATTTTCAACGATTCACTTTTGATCACCATAAACAATGTGTTCGACGATTCAAAAACACGGTACCGTGTTGCGGGCGGGCAGCACGACTCCATCGAGTTTGAGTACCAAGATCCGTTCTATCTAAAAGAATCAGCTACTTTGATCGCATATACCACCAAAGAGGGCTGGAAGCCCAGTGAACCCAGTAAGGCCATCTTTCTGAAAAGTGGCGCCAAGATAGCCAATGCTTCCTACGCCTCTCTCCCACACCAAAAATATATCGCAGCAGGTGCCAAGACATTGATCGACAAAAAAAGGGGCTCTACCAATTTTGTGGATGGTAATTGGCTGGGGTATGAAAAATCCCATTTATTGGCAACGGTCGAGCTTGAAAAGGCTACGGAGGTTTCCAGTGTGGCCATCGGGCACCTTTCTGCTGCCGACAATTGGATATTTTCTCCGGTGGGCTACAAAGTTTGGGGCTCTTCTGACGGTAAAAACTTTCGACACCTCAAAACTATTGAACTACCTCCCAACCCGCCGTCTACAGACATTCAATTGAACCTTTTCAACATTGATTTTCCAAAGACAACCTTAAAAAGTGTACGGGTTCAGGTCAGAAATCAACTGAAGAATCCTGATTGGCACCAAAACCCTGGTGGCGACAGTTTTATCTTTATCGATGAGATTGTCTTAAATTAATGCTTTGATGTTGCCCTTTTCTTATACCTTATGTACGGCAACAACCTTTTTCAATTAGATGTACCTTTGCGTTATGGGCAACGTAATTTCAGAAAGAATCGCCGATTTTCTAAAGGATTTCCCACCTTTCAGTGTGCTTGATAAAAAGCAGCTTCACGAGTTGGCCGTTGAGGTAACAGTGATGTACAAAGCCAAAAACACCGTTGTCTTCAATATCGACGATGAAGCCCATGATAACTTTTATTTGGTACACAAAGGTGCCGTGGCCTTATGGGGTACCATTGAAAAAGTGGTCATCGATATTTGTGATGAAGGGGATATTTTCGGATTGCGTCCACTCATCGCCCAAGACAACTATAGACTGCAGGCAAAAACTGAGGAAGAGAGCATTTTATATGCCATTCCCATCGAAATCTTTAGGGCTTACATAAAGAAAAATGAAAGGGTGATGAATTTTCTGGTGGAAAGTTTCGCATCGAATACCCGAAATCCATATGACAAAAACCATAAAGGACAAC
Source organism: Allomuricauda sp. (assembly GCA_028289745.1). Lineage (GTDB taxonomy): Bacteria > Bacteroidota > Bacteroidia > Flavobacteriales > Flavobacteriaceae > Flagellimonas_A. The sequence goes on from JANQOD010000243.1 coordinate 4,546, forward strand.
TTTTGGGAGATACCGCACAGTTTGATCCGAACGATTCTGGATACCGATTATTTGACCTACAGCCCGTAGAGTTCTCAGGTGAGATTACCTCAGCTACCCAAAACACCACGATAAAGAACATCGCCCAAAAGATGACCAAGAAAGGTATCGGGGCCATGCTCATCGAAAAAGAAGGGCTGCCCATCGGTATTTTGACCGATAAGGATCTGCGTAACAAAATAGCAACAGGTGATTTTTCTATCGATACGGAAGCGAAGGGCCTGATGTCTTCACCTGTCATCACCTACCCGCCCAATTTAACGATTACCCAGGCCCAAATGGCCATGATGAAAAGCAACATCAGCCATTTGGTTCTTACCGAAGACGGTACGGTAAACACAAAGGCCGTCGGTATTCTTTCGAAACATGACATGATGCTTTCCTTGGGAAACAATCCGGCGGTTCTGGTCAAGGCCATTAAACGTGCCCGTTCTTGTGAAGAGATTAGACCCCTGAGAAAAGGGGTCATGAACTTGCTAAGGGGCTATCTAGATCAAAACATACCCATGGCATTGACTTCCAAGATCATTTCTGAGCTCAATGACGCCTGTATAAAACAGGTCATCGAACTTTCACTATCACAGATGGAAAAAGAGCCTCCTGTCAAGTTTGCTTGGCTGGCCATGGGAAGTCAGGGAAGAAGCGAGCAGTTACTGCATACCGACCAAGATAACGCCTTGCTTTTTGAAGATGTGCCGAAAAGCAAATTTGAAGGTACAAGGACTTATTTTTTGGATTTGTCCAAAAAAATCACCCAGGGCCTCAATACCATTGGCTATGATTATTGCCCTGCCGATATGATGGCCTCCAATCCCAAATGGTGCAATAGTCTTTCAGGCTTTAAGGAAATGACTTCTAAATGGATCGTAAGACCAGGACCCGAAGAGGTACTGCTCTCTTCGATATTCTTCGACTACAATCGAGCCTACGGCGACAAGAAGCTGGTTTCAGCACTCTCACATTTCATTTTTGATACCGTCGAAAAATACCCTATTTTTTTAAGCCATTTGGCAAGCAGTGCTTTGATGAACCCTTCCCCTTCAGGTTTTTTTAGACAGTTCTTGGTTGAGCAAGATGGTGAACATAAAGATTTTTTTGACTTGAAAAAGAGAGTCTTGATGCCCTTGATCGATGCGGCCAGGGTCTTGATCCTCTCACACAACATTACCGATATCAGCAATACTTGGGAACGTTATGAGAAGCTGGCAGAGGTAGAGCCAAACAATAAAGACATTTATATGGCCTGTAGCTATGCCAGCAAGGCCTTGTTGAAATTTCGAACGAAACAAGGTTTGCAGCACAATGATTCAGGCCGCTACATTTCTTTGGAAAAACTGAACAAAGAAGAAAAAATGAAGCTTAAACGGACATTCAAGACCGTAAAGGAAATTCAAGAGCTATTGAACGTTCGATTTATGGTATCAAGGGTTCGTTGATCCAACGGTGGCAATAACAAAGGGAAACCATGCATTTTTCAGTTATTTTTTTGTCCATTGAGATGGTTTTCACAAAACATGACCAGGCTTCGTTTGGGAAAATCAATGAAGAAAAACGGAAAAAGAAAAAGGCAGTTTTTGGATTAATGTGAACACGCCCTAATATATGGCCAAACAGAAAAATATCTATCCCGAATTTTGGAAGACCTATGCCTACACCTTCGAGAGGGCATTGCCAGATGAGATAGAGAAGGTGGATTTTGTTGTCTTGGATACAGAGACCTCCGGATTTGACCTCAAAAAAGATAGAATTCTGAGTATTGGTGCACTGAAGATCAGCAATGGAACAATCAGCCCAAAAACTTCCTTTGAGCTGTTTTTGCAACAAGAGACCTTCGATTCCAGAACCGTTCAAATACATGGTATTCTAAAAAAGACCAAGATCGGGCAGATCGGTGAGCTGGAAGCTTTGAAAGCCACATTGAAATTGTTGGAAGGATCGGTTTTGGTTGCACATCATGTTGCTTTTGACGTGGGAATGCTCAACGAAGCATTAAAACGAAATGGTCTTCCAAGGTTGAAGAATCCAGAATTGGACACTTCGGTGCTGTACAACAAAAGTCTTCCGAAAAGAAAACGGAAAAAAGAAGGTCATTACAGTTTAGATGAACTTGCCAGTACCTTCGATATACCCAAGACAGATCGACACACTGCTCTGGGAGACGCCTATATCACTGCAATCGCCTTCCTTCATATCGTGGAAAAACTAAAACCCGTCTCTCTAAGGCAATTGTTGAAGAAAGACAGGTTTGGATGGTTATGGAACAACTTCTAAAGTGCCTCTTCCATGATCTGCTCTACCACTTCAGGGTTTAACAAAGTTGAGGTATCGCCTAGATTACTGGTATCTTTAGAAGCAATTTTTCTCAGTATCCTTCGCATGATCTTTCCACTACGTGTTTTGGGAAGTCCGGGCACAAATTGAATTTTGTTCAGTTTGGCGATGGGCCCTATTTTGTCAGAAATCTGTTGATTGATCTCTTTTCTCAGATTATCCCTGTCACGTGTTTCCCCTGTTTCTTTTAGTATTACATAGCCATAGAGCGCATTACCTTTGATATCGTGGGGGAAACCTACAATGGCAGATTCTGCAACGGCCGGATGTTCGTTAATCGCATCCTCGATTGGGGCCGTGCCCAGATTATGCCCTGAAACGATAATGACATCATCGACCCTACCGGTAATTCTGTAATAGCCCACTTCATCTCTGAGGGCACCATCACCGGTAAAGTATTTGCTTGCAAACGCCGAGAAATAAGTATCCTTATACCGTTTGTGGTCGCCCCAAATGGTACGCGCAATCGAAGGCCATGGAAATTTGATGCACAGTCTGCCTTCAGCCGGATTTCCTGAAATCTCATTACCGTTCTCATCCATCAACGCAGGCTGTACCCCTGGCATGGGCAAGGTCGCGTAAGTTGGCTTGGTCGGTGTTGAAAATGGAATGGGCGAAATAAGTATTCCCCCTGTCTCGGTCTGCCACCAAGTATCTACAATCGGACTTTTCTTCTCACCAACATGGTCGTTATACCAGTGCCATGCCTCTTCGTTGATCGGCTCGCCCACCGTTCCCAAGACCTTTAAGCTCGAAAGGTCATAGTTGTTGACGAAATCAAGATTCTCTTTGGCCAGTGCACGAATTGCGGTCGGAGCGGTGTAGAATTGGTTGATTTTGTGTTTTTCCACAATTTCCCAAAATCGCCCAAAATCAGGATAAGAGGGTACCCCCTCGAACATGACCGTAGTGGCCCCATTGGCCAACGGGCCATATACAATGTACGAGTGACCCGTGATCCAACCTATATCGGCCGTGCACCAATACACATCATCTTCGCGGTACTGAAATACATTTTTAAAGGTATAGGCCGTATAGACCATATAGCCCGCCGTGGTATGCATCATGCCTTTGGGCTTTCCGGTAGAGCCCGATGTATAAAGAACGAACAATGGGTCTTCAGCCCCCATGATCTCGGCCGTATAATCGGCATAGGCTTTGTCGAGCAAAGGTTGCAACCAATGGTCACGCCCTTCTTTCATATTGATCTTATCACCTGTTCGTTTCACGACCAGTACCGTCTTGACTCCCTTGCACTGGTCCAGGGCCTCATCGACTATCCCTTTTAAATCTATGGTCTTGCTGCCGCGGAAAGAGCCATCAGAGGTAATTACCATGGTAGCATCACAATCGTTGATTCGGGTGGCCAGTGCCGTGGATGAAAATCCGGCGAACACTACAGAATGTATGGCCCCGATACGGGCGCAGGCCAGTACGGAAACCGCCAATTCTGGAATCATCGGTAAGTAAATACAAACCCTATCGCCTTTTTTCACCCCTTTATCTTTGAGCACATTGGCCATTTTGCAAACCTGTCGGTGCAACTGCCTGTACGTGATATGCTGCGCCTCTTCTTTCGGGTCGTTGGGCTCAAAGAGTATGGCGGTCTTATCGCCACGTATGTGCAGATGACGATCTAGGCAGTTCTCGGTAATGTTCAGCTTTGCCCCTTGAAACCATTTGATCTCAGGCTTGGTAAAATCCCACTCCAGCACCTTGTCCCATCTTTTGCGCCAGACAAAATGCTCTTCGGCCACTTCTTCCCAAAAGCTTTCGGGGTTTCTTACCGACTTACGGTACACTTGATAATACTCTTCGAGATGTTTTATGTGATAATTACTCATGATAACGGTTTTTGTTCATTTATTTGATATTCAGTCTGTTTTACACAATCATCTTTTCGACATCGGTCACCACCTTTTTTATGGAAAATGGTTTGGTCACATAGCCATCAGCACCCAATTCAAGTCCTTTTTCCACATCACCCAGTTTGCTCTTGGCCGAAATAAAGATGACTTTGGCCTCTTTCAAGTCTTTGTTTTTTCTAAGCTTCTTTAAGGTTTCATAGCCGTCCATTTTGGGCATCATGATATCTAAAAGAATGACATTTGGAAGTTCTTCGCCCGCAATCTGCAATGCTTCCGTACCATCTCTTGCGATAAAGACCTCAAAATCTTTTTTCTTGAAAGCATATTCCAAAGACATCACAATATTGGGTTCGTCATCTACGATCAAAATCTTTTTGCTCATCCTGCCTTAGGTATTGTAAAAATCAATCTAGCGCCCCCATCAAACTTTTGGTCTGCCCATATGCGCCCCCTGTGGCCCTCTACAATTTTTTTACATATGGCCAGGCCAAAACCACTGCCCTGTGGTTTTTTTATGTTCTGGTTTCTCGACTGAAAAAATTTTTCAAAAATATATTTATGGTCTTCAGAAGCAATACCGCGCCCATTATCTTCAACACAAATGGTTATTTCTTGCTCCTTTTCTTCCAATAGTATCTTGATGATGCCCTTTTCTTTTTCGGTAAATTTCAAAGAATTTGACAAAAGGTTGGTAAGTACTTGAAGAATACGGTCTTCGTCATAAAGCCCTTCTAAATACCCAGCTGCCTCAAAGTGCACCGCCACGCCCTTTTTAATGGCAATCTGTTCAATGCCATTGATCGCCTTTTGTATGGTGTCGTTAATTTTTCGAGACTGTAGATCGAGATCGGTTCTATTGGAGGACAGCTTTTCCAAATCCAAAATATTATGGATCAATTTAGCCAATCGGTCGGTATCTTTGCTTATATTTTGCAAGAACTGTTGCCTCAGTTCAGAAGGCATACCTTCATCTTCAAGAACTTCTGATGCCGCCTTTATTGACGTAATGGGGGTTTTGAGTTCGTGTGCCACGGTATCCAAAAACTCATCTTTGAGCCTATCGTGCACGCGCAGTTCTTCATTGGCCGATTGCAATTGGGAAGCCATACGGGACAGTTCTTCAGATTTTTCGATCAACAACCTATTGTTCGCCTTGGTCTCTTTGTTCTCTTCCAAAATATTGAGCACTTCCATTAAACCAATGGGTGTCTCTTTTGAGACCGATGCCAACAGAATTTTGGCAGATGCGCTTCCTATGGATCCGGTAAGCAGTTTCTCGGAAAAGTTTATCAATCTTGAACCTGCTTTTTCTTCTTGTTCTGAAATGTTATAACGTTTATTGAAAACCGAAAGGGCGCGTTGTGTGCGCTCTTCTCCCAGAAAGCGGGTCAACAATCTTTTGATATCTGCCACATAGGCCTCCCCTTTCCATACAAAGGCATCTTCTTGAAGGTTCTCATAATTTTCATGATGTACGAACATCTCGGCGTAATTTCGCTCCCTATAATTGCCCTTTGCCAATAAAGACAGCCCCACAAAAGCTGAGGTGTTAAAGCTCATGCTCCATAAAAAAGTATTGCTCTCAGGGGTCAAATAGTCGATTCCGAACAACTGGGAAGGCTTTAGCCAAGAATAACCGAACAGGCCATTTTCAATCAAATCTGACCCTGGGGCAACCACATTGACGATAATGGGAAGCAGAAGGGTGTAGGCCACCACGGCTATTCCGATCAACATCCCGACATGGGCCGCCCTTGCCGTTCCCCTACGCCAAAAAAGACCCAAAAAGAACGATGGCGCCAATTGTGCTATAATGACGAATGAGATCAACCCGATTGAATACAGCGAAAGCTGGGTCGAAAACTGCACGTAAAAAAAGTACGATACGATTATCAATAGAAAAATGGCAATTCTTCTGATATTCTTGATGCTTTTCGCATTGGCCTCAGGGTTGCCCTCAACCAATTTCTTTATAAAACCATAGGGAATGATGATGTTATTGCTCACCATGGTCGAGAGCGCAAGTGTAGATACCACGATCATAGAAATCACGGCCGAAAACCCGCCTATAAAAACCAATAGTGAAAGTAAGGTATTACCCTCTTGAAGCGGTAAAAGCAATGAATAATAATCGCGATTGACCGCCCCAGAAAAACTTAGGTTTCCCGCCCAAGCAACAAAAATCACAAAAACATTGAAAAGCAACAGATACAGTGGAAACATCCAAATGGCCTTTTTTAGATGGTTCACATCTTGATTTTCGACCACGGCCACATGAAATTGTCTTGGCAACAAAAAAATGGCGAAAAAAGAAAGTAAAATGGTGAACATCCAATTAAATCCATTTTCTAGATTTCCGAACGATGTCAATTGTTTAAAATTCGTCATTTGCGATGCCTTTTGATAGAGATCGGTCGTTCCATCAAACAGAAAATACACTACAAAAATTCCGATGACAAGAAAAAAAACAAGTTTTATGATAGACTCTAGGGCCACTGTGGCAATGATGCCCCTTTTGCCTTGCGATGCATCTGTAGAACGTGTTCCAAAAAAAGCGACAAAGACCGCGATCAACAGGGCGATATAAAAAGTAGAATCATCGAATACCCCTGTGGCGACATAACTATCCTCGTTGGAAACCAGGGCAAAGGTTTCAGAGACCGCTTTTAGCTGTAGTGAAATATAAGGGATAATGGCCAAAAGGCAGGTCATTGTGACCAAAGCCCCCAAGAATCTGTTGTTTCCATAACGTAACGAAACAAAGTCTGCAATACTTGAAATTTTGTGCTGTTTTGATATGCGGATGATCTTGCGCATCAAAACGATCCAAAGAGGCAAAGCGATTACCGGACCCAAATAAATGGCCAAGAAGCTTATTCCTGATTTTGATGCAATGCCAACACTGCCATAATAGGTCCAGGCCGTGCAATAAACGGCCAAAGACAACACATAGACATAAGGATTGTCGACCCATCGGCTTTGGCTTTTTTTCTCAGACCAATAGGCCAAGAAAAAGAGAAATGCCAAATAGGCGATGATGATCAGTATCAGCACAAAATTACTCATAGAATTTCCTGAGAATAATGTATGAAGCGACAATGGCGATCGACCAACTCAAAAAAATGAAAACGTAGAAGGCCGGAAAACCAAAAACGTGGAAATCAGAATCAAAAAGGGAGACGAATGGCACATTCCAAAGAAAGAAAAGTACCAATGCCATCGCCACCAATTTTTGTTGATGCCTTTTTTTCATTTTCATGGGTTGAGCGTTCACTTAAAATTACAAAAACGGTGCGGCATACATATACCCCACCCACCGCTTTATAACCAACTAAATATAATCAATGTGAAGCGGCTTCACCAGCTCCACTGGGAATTCTGATGTTCTCAACAATCTCTTGTACCTCTTCCGGTGGCTCTTCAGTGAATTTGTTCACTATAAGGGCCACTACGAAGTTGACCACCATGGCTATGGTACCGAAACCTTCGGGAGAAATGCCGAACCACCAACTATCCTTCAAACCTGCAACTACTTCTTTTCCGCCATCAAAAATGCCGAATTTGAACTTGAGCATGTAGAACAACATCAGCGATATACCGACTATCATACCGGCAATGGCGCCCTTGCTGTTCATCTTTTTGTAAAAGATCCCCAAGATGATTGCCGGGAAGAAAGATGCTGCGGCCAAACCAAAGGCCAGTGCCACCACTGCCGCGACAAAGCCAGGAGGATTGATACCGAAGTACCCCGCGATAATTACGGCACCCACAGCTGAGATCCGTGCGGCCCAGAGCTCTCCTTTTTCTGAAAGATCGGGATTGAACACATTCTTGATCAAATCGTG
>JANQOD010000248.1 GCA_028289745.1 Allomuricauda sp.
TTATCGAATCATGCAACGCTCATTGAACTTCACAAACTCTTTGGCCAACTGCGATTTCTCCAGTTCAGTACAGGATGGTAAAAAATCTTTGATAAAGACATCACCCGGTATACCAGCAATATGCTCTTCGATAAGGGTATCTTTATAAACCAAAAAATTTAGGTTATAGGGCGAAAGTATGTGCTCAAGCTCGAGGCCATAGATTCTTGAGGCATCCGTTTTTTTGACATAAAAATAAATATAGTTGTCATTGAGGATGTTGCGCACCTTAATGCGAAAAGGTTTTGAGTTACCAAATGTGCAATAGTCGATTGCATCAACATTGAGATACTCTAAAATCTTTTCGCTTCCATCAGAATGGAGAATGGAATATACCCTCTTTAAACTAAGATCGATCTCCTCCCTTTCAAAATCAGAATAATAGACCCGAACCCAAAGTGTATCTTCGCCATCATTGTCATAGACCACCACTGAGCCAGAAAACCTGAGTAGATCTTCATAAAAAATGGGTATCTCGATTTTTCGGCTGTAACGGTCCAGATAATTGTCCAACCTTTTTTTGACTGGGAAGGCCGGTTTTTTCTTTGACATCAATTTCTCATCAGACATTCTTTCTTTTTTTGTAACAAATTTTGATATTTTTCGTCAAGTTACTATAAAACAACCTGAAAAAGAGCTCCAAATTTTGGAAACTATCTTAACTGTAAAGAACCTGACCAAGAAATTTGGTTACTTGACCGCCGTAAAAGATCTTTCCTTTTCGATTGAAAAGGGCAATGTGTACGGCATCTTGGGCCCTAATGGCAGTGGCAAATCGACCACTCTTGGCGTCATTTTGAATGTCGTCAATCGTACCAACGGCCAATTTAGCTGGTTTGATGGCAACACATCGACCCATGACGCTTTAAAAAAAGTGGGGGCAATCATTGAGCGTCCTAATTTTTATCCGTACATGTCGGCGATCAAAAATTTAGAACTGGTCTGCAAAATCAAGGAAGTTTCTAAAGAGAAAATTCAAGAAAAACTGGAACTGGTGGGGCTTTGGGAGCGAAAAGATAGCAAATTCAAGACATATTCCCTTGGCATGAAGCAGCGATTGGCCATTGCTTCAGCACTTTTGAACGACCCCGAAATATTGATACTTGACGAACCGACCAATGGTCTTGACCCAGCGGGAATACATCAAATTCGTGAAATCATAAAGAAAATAGCCACGCAGGGCACTACCATTTTGTTGGCGTCCCATCTATTGGATGAAGTCGAAAAGGTATGCACACATGTGGTCATTCTACGAAAAGGTGAAAAGCTCTATTCAGGCCCTGTTGACGAAATGTTGGCGAGTCACGGTTTCTTTGAATTGAAGACCGCCGATATGACCAAACTGAAGGATTTATTGGAAAAACATGCCAGCTTCGGAAAGATAACCGGAGAAAACGGCACTCTTACGGCCTATTTAAAGGAAGAAATGAATCCGGAACAATTGAACAAAATGCTTTTTGACCAAGGTATCGTGCTGTCACATTTGGTAAAACGAAAAGAAAGTCTTGAAGAACAGTTTTTGACCTTGACCAAAAACAAATAGCCATGGTAAGATTATTGCAAATAGAGTTCATAAAGCTTTGGAACAATAGGGCAAGTAGGGTGCTTATCACCTCGTACTTCGTACTCTTGACCTCAATCGCCCTTATCGCTGCCATTAAATTTGACATTGGTCCGGTAAAGTTCCATTTGGCTGAACAGGGCATTTTTAATTTTCCGTATATCTGGCACTTCAATACGTTTATGACGGCAATATTTAAGCTGTTTCTGGCGATAGTCATTGTATCAATGATGGCCAACGAATACAGCAATAAAACCATAAAACAAAATCTGATTGATGGCCTCTCAAAAAAAGAATTTATTCTTTCGAAGTTTTTGACCGTAATTTCTTTTGCGGCAATTTCGACTGTATTCGTATTCGCGGTATCCATGATACTGGGACTGGTATACTCCGATTACAACGAAATTTCCATTATTTTCTCCGATTTGGAGTTTTTATTGGCCTTCTTCGTTAAACTGGTCGGTTTCTTTTCTTTCTGTCTCTTTCTCGGAATTTTTGTAAAGCGTTCGGCATTTGCATTGGGTTTTTTGATTCTTTGGCAAATATTTGAGGGGTTTGTTAGGGGAATGCTGCGATGGAAAATTTTCGACGGGCCCACGACCGATGCCGTGATGGGCTTTTTCCCCCTTAACGCAATGTTCAAACTTATTGATGAGCCCTTTACTCGACTCAGCGCGGTACAAAACGTGGCCAATCAAATTGGGGAAGAATTTGAATTGGACTATTATGTCCATTGGTATGAAATCTTAATCGTACTGGGTTGGACGGCAATTTTTATCTACTTATCATATGCATTGCTAAAAAAGCGTGATTTGTAGTATATTACAGTATCGTTTGGGGATGCTGGATGAAAAAAAAATTGCTCTATAGTACCGTTCTGTTTTTCGGCTTGATGTCGTATGGGCAAACGTGTCCAAATCTCTTAAATCCGCTTGATGGTGAAACCAATGTACCTGTTGGAACTTCCATCTCATGGTCTAGTGTAGAGGGCGTTCCCGCTTACCGAATCAGGTTGGGCACCACCCCTGGCGGTAGCGAAATAATAGAGACTTCAACCGGAACCAATACCTCCTATACACCCGCCTTTACGCTTCCTGAAAACTCGGTTATTTTTGTTACAATAGTATTGGATTACTTATTTCTGAGTTCCGATGATATCGTTTGTGAATCCAAATCCTTCAGAACGGCGGATGTTGTTGCCCCCCCAAATTGCACACAATTTTTGAACCCTCTGAACGGCAGTAGCGATCTGAGCATTTTCACTGCTATCAATTGGGCATATGCGCCAACGGCCACCGGCTATATTTTGTCTCTTGGGACAACGGCGGGCGGAACAGATATCCTTAACAATTTAGACCTTGGCAATAGACTAAATTATTCACCAACAAACCCATTTCCAGAAGATACGACCATATATGCCTCGGTCACCCCTTATAATGAAAATGGAAGCCCCACAAATTGTCCACGGATCAGTTTTACCACGGGAGAATTGCCACCCCTGCCCCAGTGTACCCAGCTGACCAGTCCATTAAATGGGACTTCAAATGTTTCTCTGGATACCTCGTTGGAGTGGGATCCTGTTTCTGGTGCTGATGGGTATAGGTTGACCATTGGTTCAAACCCCAACAGCGCTGACATAGTTGATGATTTGGCTATTTACAATACACAGACCAATGTCTTTGATTTTGAACCTAATAAAACCTATTTCATAACCATTGTTCCATTTAATGATGCCGGCAGGGCCATTGACTGTTCAGAAGAATCGTTTTCAACCGCCATTGGTTGTGTGTATGTTGATGCAAACAACAACGAAGGTGTTGATTTAAGGCCTTTGATAGAGTTTCCTTCTTCATTCTCATTTTGTGGAAACAATTCTCCTATATCTGTAATTGCTCCACTAGGTGCAGATGGCTACCGATGGTATCGTGTTCAAGGCACGGGACAAGAATTGTTAATGGGCCAATCCCAAAGCTTTGAGATTCAAGAAAACGGTGATTATGTTCTTGAAAGTTACAATTTGGTCACCCAATTTGCGGAAGTGGTAGAGTGTGTTGTCCAACATCGATTTTCAGTAGTGGATTCTGAAAAACCAGCCATTCTAAATATTGTGGACAGGGAAACCAGTTTTGGAATTGAGGTAAAGGTCGAAGTCGAGGGAAATGGCAATTACGAATACGCCATGGATAGCGAAGAAGGGCCTTATCAAGATAGTAATGTGTTTAGCGGGATTGATAGTGGAATTCACACTTACTTCGTTCGGGATAAAAATGGATGTGGGATTGATTTCAAGAGGTACGGTCCGAACTTGGTTCTCGAAGGGTTTCCAAAGTTTTTTACGCCCAATGGGGACTCAGCTAATGATTTTTGGGGGTTTTCTTTGCCTACAGACAGCAAAGAGATAAACTTAATGTCAATTCAAATCTTTGACAGATATGGAATGTTGATTGCCGAAATAGATCCTGATTCCAAAGGCTGGGACGGCACCTATCTGGGCAGACCGATGCCTGCTGGCGGTATGTGGTTTAGGGCAATTGACGAAAACAATAGGGTTTACAGCGGCTACTTCACCCTGAAGCGATAGCTCAAAATTAGTTTTTTCTAACCCTACGAACATGCTTATTTTTGAATCATGAAATTCAACGTCGTTTCAGAATTCGCGCCAACCGGAGACCAGCCCCAAGCCATTAAACAATTGGCTGACGGAATTACCGCTGGTGACCCCCACCAGACCCTTCTCGGTGTAACGGGTTCGGGAAAGACGTTTACCGTTGCCAATGTAATAGAAAATGTTCAGCGGCCCACCTTGGTACTGGCCCACAATAAAACCTTGGCAGCGCAGCTTTATTCTGAGTTCAAGCTATTTTTTCCCAATAATGCCATCGAATATTTTGTTTCGTACTACGATTACTATCAGCCCGAAGCGTACATACCGACCAGCGGTACATACATTGAAAAAGACCTTTCGATAAACGAGGATATCGAAAAACTTCGCTTAAGTACCACTTCATCATTGTTATCGGGAAGAAGGGATGTTCTGGTGGTAGCTTCGGTATCGTGTCTGTATGGCATTGGAAACCCTGTTGAATTTCAGAAAAATGTGATTTCAATCCATAGGGATCAGGTCATCTCGCGCACCAAATTTTTAAAACAATTGGTACAAAGCCTGTATTCACGTACCACCGCAGATTTTAGAAATGGAAATTTTAGGGTCAAAGGCGATGTAGTGGATGTCTTTCCAGGATATGCCGATCATGCTTTTCGTATCCACTTTTTTGGTGATGAAATCGAAGAGATCGAAGCCTTGGACCCTTTCAACAACAATGTGATCGAGATTTACGATAACCTCAATATTTATCCGGCCAATATGTTTGTCACCTCACCGGACATATTGCAGAACGCCATTCATCAAATTCAGGATGATTTGGTAAAACAAGTGGGTTATTTTAAGGAAATAGGAAGGCCCTTGGAGGCCAAGCGGTTGGAAGAACGCACCAATTTTGACCTGGAAATGATACGCGAACTTGGGTATTGTTCGGGAATCGAAAACTATTCGCGCTATTTGGACGGCCGTGAACCCGGCACCAGGCCTTTTTGCCTATTGGATTATTTTCCCGATGATTATTTGATGGTCATAGATGAAAGCCATGTTACCATTCCACAGGTTCATGCCATGTATGGCGGGGATCGATCTCGAAAGGAAAACTTGGTCGAATATGGTTTTCGGCTGCCAGCTGCACTCGACAACCGTCCTCTAAAATTTGAAGAATTCGAAGTTCTTCAAAACCAGGTCATCTATGTTAGTGCCACCCCTGCCGATTATGAATTGCAGCTGAGCCAAGGAGTATATGTCGAACAGGTAATCAGGCCCACGGGCCTGTTAGATCCCGAAATCGAGGTTAGGCCCAGTTTGAATCAAATCGACGACTTGGTCGAAGAAATACAAAAGCGGGTCGAGTTGGATGAAAGGGTCTTGGTAACGACCCTCACCAAACGAATGGCTGAAGAGCTCACCAAATATTTGGCCCGAATCGATGTGCGATGCCGTTACATACACAGCGATGTGGACACTTTGGAACGCGTTGAGATTATGCAAGATTTGCGTAAAGGGCTATTCGATGTACTTATTGGGGTCAATCTATTACGCGAGGGACTTGATTTACCAGAAGTCTCACTGGTTGCCATTTTAGACGCCGATAAAGAGGGTTTTCTGCGTAGTAACCGCTCGTTGATACAGACAGTGGGCCGCGCTGCCCGAAACCTGAATGGTAAGGCCATTATGTACGCTGACACCGTTACCGATAGCATGCAAAAAACCATTGATGAGACCAATTACCGCCGTGAAAAACAAACGGCATACAATACCGAACACAACATTGTGCCAAAGGCATTGAAAAAAAGTCTGGACAATGCCTTGGCAAAGAACTCCGTATCGACCTACCACTTCGAAAAAAAAGAACTTCGTGCCGCCGAACCCGATTTAGAATACCTCACTAAAGAACAGCGTGAAAAACTCATTCGTGATAAGCGAAAGGCCATGGAAAAGGCAGCCAAAGAATTAAACTTTATGGAAGCTGCCAAACTTAGGGATGAAATCAAAATGTTACAGGAGCAGTTCTGAAAAAGAAAGTGCCGCCCTTTTGGGCGGCACTTTCATCAACTAACCAACTAAACAAACCAACCATCATGAAACACCTAGTTGGTGTAATATGCGGTCTTATACGATTTCGATCATACGTTTTGGCTTTGGCAATGCTTCCTCTTTTTTAGGAAGTGTCAATCTCAAGATTCCATCCACATATGATGCATTGATAGTATCTTCATCAACAGTCTCTGGCAACGTAAATGAACGTTTGAAAGAAGAATATGAGAACTCCCTACGGGCAAAGTTTTCATCTTTGGTTTCATTCTCTCGCTTCACCTCAGACGAAACGGTCAAAATGTTTTCATCGACCTCGACATTGAAATCGCCTTTCTTCATGCCCGGAATCGCAAATTCCAGTTCAAAATCTTTTTCATTCTCTTTGATGTTCACAGCGGGAACATTCTTCTCAAAATTTTCCATACCCCCAAACCAATCAGGCTTAAAGAACTCGTTCATCAATGATGGAAAAAATAGGTTGTTTCTTCTGACTATACTCATGGCTATACACTTTAGTTTTTAAACATTTGTTTCGTTCACCCTGAATATGACAAAAGATATACCATTGCACACATACTGCCCTTATGGCAGTGTTTTAAGATATTATTATGACATTATGTCATTAGTTGTAGTGGGCCGTGAAGATGCGGAGCAATACTTCTGGAGGTATTATTTTGTCAGGATACTTATGCATCACTTCTAAGACCTGTGCTACCGCAGTGGGTGGAAGCCCCATGGACAGGCCAATTTCATGAAGTCTTCGAATCTCATCTTCATGTTGTTCTTGATCGATGTTCATCATCAGCAACAATCGATGAAATTGTACAATTCTATCGGCTTGGCTTTTCAATATCTTTTTCTTCGCCTTTTGCTTCAACAGATCTTCAAGAACATCTTTCTCAACACCCAACCGTGAAGCGACCTGTAACAGAAAACTATACTCTGACGGCTTAAGCTTGTTATCTACTCTGGCAAAAGCGATCATTTCTGACAATATGCTCAATTTTTCTTCGTAGGTGCTCATGGCTTTGTTCGGTTTATCTAATTAATAACTGTCAAGTGTATGGGTTTAGTGTACAAAAAATCCCGGGATTGACCCGGGATTTTCTCAACTAATTCAAATAATCACTGTCTTTATGCGGTAACTCGCACTGAAACGGTGTACATTTTGCCCTCTTCAATGTTTTGGGCATCTACTTTTTTGTAGTTCAAACGACCTTTTACAAACCCTTCTAGATCAGCGTCTTCAGTATCTACTGACAACACCACTATTTCACCCTCTTTGTTAAGCGTGAAACGCACTTGCGCATACAATTCTCCCTCTTGTACATTCAAAGAGTTGTCTGCAAGCATTTTTTGAATCTGGGTAGATAGGCTTTTGCCTGGCTTATTGGCATCGATATCTGACGCCAAAACGTTTCCTGAAATAAGCAGCATGGCTGCCACCAAAACTAAACTGATTTTTCTCATGATGATTTCGTTTTAAAATTGATGATGTATTGATGAATATATTGAAAAGACGCCCAAAAAATGAAATCGTTACAATGAAATCAAATTTTAACACAACTTTAAAAAACTTCTTACTTCAATACGCTTCAAAATTATGTGTAAAAAAATAGCAAGGAAAAAAGCCCAAGGTGATTTAACGGAAACTTAAGACAACGTAGATAATACCTTAAAATTTCATTTACAAAGGGGTATAAATCAAGAACGTTCTACGTAAGCATAAAAAAAACGGCGCTGGATTTAAGCGCCGTTTTCCCATATCATGGTCTGATCAATGTTCAGTTCAAAACTTCCTTTACCTTATCGGCAGCTTCCTTAAACTGAACTGCGGAATGTACCGCCAAACCCGAGTTGTCGATTATCTCTTTTGCCAATTCGGCGTTGGTACCTTGCAGACGAACGATAATGGGTACCTGAATCGCGTCACCCATATTCTTATAGGCATCTACCACACCTTGCGCTACACGGTCACAACGAACGATCCCCCCAAAGATATTGATAAGGATGGCCTTTACATTGGCATCTTTCAAAATGATCCTAAACGCTTCCTCTACCCTTTTGGCATCAGCCGTACCACCTACATCCAAAAAGTTGGCGGGTTCGCCCCCGGCCATTTTGATCAAATCCATAGTGGCCATGGCCAATCCGGCCCCGTTGACCATACAACCGACATTTCCATCAAGATCTACATAATTGAGGCCCACTGCCCGTGCTTCGACCTCAATGGCATTTTCTTCACGCAAGTCGCGCATCTCGGCATATTGTTTTCTTCTGAAAAGCGCATTGTCATCAATCGATACCTTGGCATCGACGGCCATGATCTTATCGTCAGAAGTCTTCAAGACCGGGTTTATCTCAAAAAGATTGGAGTCACTTTGTTCGTATGCTTTGTACAATGCGGAAACAAATTTGACCATCTCTTTGAATGCTGTTCCTGAAAGGCCCAGGTTAAAGGCTATCTTACGGGCCTGAAAGGGTAGCAATCCTGTAGCTGGATTGATTTCTTCCGTAAAAATTAGATGCGGGGTCTTGTCGGCGACCTCCTCGATATCCATACCGCCCTCAGTAGAATACATGATCATGTTGCGCCCTCTTGAGCGGTCTAATAAAACCGACATGTAAAATTCATTTGTCTCACCGGGGCCCGGATAATATACATCTTCGGCCACCAGAACCTGGTGCACTTTTTTGCCTTCGGGCGGAGTCTGCGGTGTCACTAGATTCATACCGATGATGCTTCCGGCAAGTTCTTCCACTTCTTTGAGGTTTTTGGCCAACTTAACACCACCACCCTTACCACGACCACCGGCATGTACCTGCGCCTTGATCACATGCCAACCGGTACCGGTCTCTTGCGTTAGTTGCTTGGCGGCATCGACAGCTTCCTTGGCATTGTGTGCCACAATACCACGTTGTACGCGAACGCCGAAGCTGGCCAAAATCTCTTTTCCTTGATACTCATGAAGGTTCATATCGGTGCTTTATTTGTTTCCGGCACAAAAATAGGAAACCAAGTATAGAATTAATAATTTAAAATGGTGATTTGAAAGTAGATTTTATGTAAACAGAACATAGAAATCACAAAGGCCCTTTTAGGCTTCCAGATCTTTAAAATCCAAAGGGTCAAAATTTTTAAAATGCCCGTTCATATCGATCAAGGCCTTGGTGCGATTTACTTGGTCAAGTATTTTAATGGTGGTATTGAGATGGTCTTTGATATAGCCCAGACGTTCAGATTCACGGGGCAGTTGTAAAAGTTCGTATTCTTGGTCAAAAGAAAGGCCCATTTTATGGGCAAAGGCAAAACTATTGAACTTTTTCAATGATGTATTGGGGAATTCAACCCCCATTAGGTCGTATAGCTCTTCCAGTTTCTCCATCACCTCGGCACGTTCTTCCTCTGAGGCATCATTCACCGATTCTAAAAACTGTACCTCACCACCTGCATACAATTTTCCTTCCATCTCATGCTCAAAGGCCAACACCCTAAAAACTTGTCTTGCCACGCAGACCACATCCATTTCACCACCTTCATAAGTGGTCACTACCTCGACCAATTGCACTTCGGTGCCATAGGCAATCGAATTGTCAATATATACCGGAATACCAAAGGTAATGGCCTCATCTCTACAATCATGGATAAGCTGTCTATAGCGCTCTTCAAAAATATGTAGCGGAACGGTCTCACCAGGAAAGAAAACCGATTGTAAGGGAAAGAGGGGTAGTTTCATTGTAGAATTTTTCTAAAAATAAACAGCAGACTCCTAAAAGGCAACTTTTATCCGTTTTGATAATATGTTATCTTTATAACAATTTGTTGTATTTATTTGTTTCGTGATCGTTTTTTTGTCCACTATCACAACAAAGACTAGCTTTGTCTAAAAGGATGTTGATATGAACCCCACCGATTTATTGAAGGTTGCCCATGAATTTGACGCACCGCTATATGTGTACGATTCAGCAAAGATTGTCTCGCAGTATAACCGTTTGACAAATGCTTTCAAGAATGTTGGCAATCTTCGCCTGAACTATGCGGCAAAAGCACTTTCCAATATTTCCATTTTAAGGCTCATGAACGGTTTGGGAAGCGGACTGGATACGGTTTCCATCCAAGAAGTAAAACTTGGACTTATGGCCGGATTCAAGCCTGAATGCATCATCTACACCCCCAACGGCGTTTCGTTGGAGGAGATTGAAGAAGCTGCTGCCCTAGGGGTACAAATCAATATCGACAACCTATCTATACTGGAACAATTCGGGAGCAAGCACCCTGATATTCCGGTTTGCATTCGTATCAATCCGCACGTGATGGCCGGGGGCAATTCAAATATTTCCGTTGGCCATATCGATTCCAAATTCGGTATCAGTATCCATCAAATTCCCCATCTATTGCGTATTGTCGAGCTGACCAATATGAACATCAATGGCATTCATATGCACACGGGCAGTGATATTTTGGATATCGATGTTTTTCTTTATGCCTCTGAAATCTTGTTTGAAACGGCCAAAAACTTTAAAAATCTTGAGTTTATTGATTTTGGCAGCGGTTTCAAAGTACCTTATAGAGAGGGGGATATTCAGACCAATGTGGAAGAATTGGGCAAAAAACTGGCCCAACGTTTCAATGAATTTTGTGAAGAATATGGCAAAGAACTCACCTTGGCCTTCGAACCGGGCAAGTTTTTGGTCAGTGAAGCCGGTTATTTTCTAGCCAAGGTAAATGTCGTCAAGCAGACCACTTCGACCGTTTTTGCCAGTGTAGATTCTGGTTTCAATCACCTGATACGCCCTATGTTGTACGGGGCCTCACATGAAATTGTCAACATCTCAAACACAAGTGGCCGTGAGCGATACTATTCTGTGGTCGGTTATATCTGTGAGACCGACACTTTTGGCAACAACCGCCGAATCAACGAGATTTCTGAGGGCGATATTCTTTGCTTCAAGAATGCGGGTGCCTATTGCTTTACCATGGCCAGCAATTATAACTCGCGCTATCGCCCCGCTGAGGTACTTTGGCATGAAGGCAAGGCCCATTTGATCCGTGAGCGGGAAAACTTTGATGATATTCTGCATAGACAGATCGATGTGAAAGGGCTGTTTGGGTCAAAGAAGGAGAAAGTACCCACGAAATGACATGATTCTCTTCGCCCTGATAGTATCGACCATTTTCATTTTATTGGGGGCCGTACACTTCTATTGGGCCTTCTATGGAATAAAAAATCCTGAAGCTGTTATCCCCAAAAAGGTCACCGACAAAAAAACAACCGTCCCAAGTAAAACCCTGACCTTTTTAGTTGGCTCCTTTTTAATGGCAGCCGCCCTATTGTTTTTGAACAAAACCTTCAATTTTCTAAAACATGATGGATTGGTCTACGCAGAGATTGCCCTGGGTTTTCTTTTTTTGATACGTGCTGTGGGTGATTTCAAGTATGTGGGGTTTTTCAAATCGATCAGGGACACCCTGTTTGCCAGAATGGACTCTCGCTACTATAGCCCGTTGTGTTTGCTGATCGCCCTTTTGATCGCCTTTTCGCAACTCTTGACCTGAATACTTTTTTGGCACAATTTTCGTTAGTTTTGATAGAGTTATAAGACTAAACCCTCAAATAAATGATGATGCGGACGATTGTTTTTGTTTTTACCTTACTTTTTGCCATTACACTCAATGCCCAAGAAATCAATTGGCTTACTTGGGAAGAAGCCGTGGCCCTTACCAAAAATGAGGGAAACTCCAAAAAGGTGTTCATAGATGTCTATACCGATTGGTGTGGGTGGTGCAAGAAAATGGATAAAGATACTTTTCAGCATCCAGAAGTGGCTGCCTACATGCAAGAAAACTTCCATATGGTCAAAATGGATGGCGAAGGCAAAGAACCAATAAAATATCAGGGCAAAACCTTTAAGTACGTACCTTCTGGCAGAAGAGGTTATCATGAATTGGCCGCCGCCTTACTACAAGGTCGTTTGAGCTATCCGACCGTTGTTTTTTTGGATGAGGACCTCAATATGCTCTCACCTGTGCCCGGTTACCAAAAAGTGCAACCATTTCTACAGATTGCCCGGTACTTCGGTGAAGATATTTACAAGACCCAAGATTGGAAGACCTATTCAGGCATAGGTAAGTAGAACTACCTAAATTTTTCGATATTTCTGGGCACAGCCCTCAATACACAAATAAGAGAGGATAAGTCTATTTTCCTCTAAATGGATATATACTTTCAAATCATCAAAGTTACAGTCTTCTGG
The DNA here is from genome assembly GCA_028289745.1 of Allomuricauda sp. GTDB lineage: Bacteria > Bacteroidota > Bacteroidia > Flavobacteriales > Flavobacteriaceae > Flagellimonas_A. The sequence goes on from JANQOD010000248.1 coordinate 12,495, forward strand.
AACCAAAAAATTTTCTGATGAATAATCAGATAAA
>JANQOD010000254.1 GCA_028289745.1 Allomuricauda sp.
AAAGAGGCTTTTAAGGGTCTTTCGCCCTACAAACAGAAAGAATTTTGCGAATATATAACCGAGGCCAAGCAAGAGGCCACCAAAGCAAGGCGTCTAGAAAAGATTTTGCCCATGATTGAAAAGGGCATTGGCCTTAACGATAAATACCGATAATAAAAAAGCACCTTTTGAAGGTGCTTTTTACCATGCTGTTTTTACCTCTATTTCTTTGCAGCAGCGGCCAATTTTCGACTCATTTCCATCGAAATGGCCGAACGATCAAACTTCAAGCGCCCTGCCATGGTCTCAATGACACATGAGTTATCTTTGTCGTTTAGATCGACCACTTTGCCATAGAGACCACTTTTGGTAATGATCTTATCTCCTTTTTTTAAGGCTTCCGTAAATTTCTTCTCATCTTTTTGCCTTTTCATCTGCGGTCGTATCATGAAGAAATAGGCCACGGCAAAAATGAGGATCAACGGTAGAAATTGTCCAAGTCCTTCCATTCAGTTTATCCTTTTTTCATCGGAACGGCCAATTGTTCGCCATTCTTAGGGTTTACTTGCGCCTTGATTCGAAGCAATTCAGAACCTTTCTGGGTATTGGCCGTCAAGGTGACCGTCTTGGTCACCGCCCCATTGCCAGAACCGTTGAACTTCACCAATAGCTCACCGCTTTCACCGGGTGCGATGGGGGTATTCTTTGGATATTCTGGAACGGTACACCCACAAGTACTGCGGGCATCGGTAATCACCAAGGGGGCATCGCCCGTATTGGTGAACCTAAATATGGTCTCTTGGGGGGTGCCCTGTACAATAGTACCGAAATCGTGCTCTTTTTTCTCAAAGCTCATCACAGGAAGCTTTTTTTGAACTTCATCTCTATTGGCCGCAACCTCAACGTTATCGTTATTGATTTTACTGGTTGCCTTGTCTTTGCAAGAAAATGAGACCAAGAAAATGGTCGCAAGGCCAAAGATGCTCATCGCTCTTTTCATAATACACTATCGTTTTATAATTTGAACAAAAATAACCAATTCTGTCATTATAAGAGTCCACGGCCCATTTTTTGCAGTTTTCCCGTCGCCTTGTACTCTTTGACCAACTTGTCTAACACCCCGTTGATGAAAATACTGCTCTTCGGGGTCGAATATTCTTTGGCAATCTCTAAATACTCATTTAGGGTTACCTTTTCTGGGATCGAAGAGAAATTCAACAGCTCACAAATCGCCATCTTCAATAAAATACTGTCGATTTCCGCTATACGGTCATTGTCCCAGTTTGGGGTTTTCGCCTCGATCTCTTTTTCCCACTTGGCATCGCTCAACAAAGTTTTGATCAACAATTCATCGGCAAATTCCATATCGGCCTCATCTTTCAATAGCCTTGGTAAAAAGAACCGTTCATTGGCGGTCGGCTTGGTCTTGCCCAAACGCTTGACCAAAAAAGTGTTCACAATAGGAAAGTCATCGACCCAGGTGAGCTTATCATCTTCAAAGAACTCATAAATCTTATCATTGGGTGCAATGATTTCCTTAAAGAGTGCAATGATAAGTTCTTTGTCGTTTTCATAACTGCTATTGGTCGAGGCCATGTATTTCTTGTACAAATCACTCGAAACGACATCCTTGTAAATAATCTTGATATACTCATCGTTAAGGTGCCAAACCTGCAGTTTTCTTTTGAGAAGCTCTTTTTTGAGCATTCTATTTTCAACGATCTGCAAAAGCAATCGATTGTTGATGAATTTTTCGCGGTTCGGATAATCGTCTTCTTCCGAGGCCAAGTATTTTTTGGGAGCATGCTGAACGTGCCTTTTCGCCATTTTGTGCAATTCTACAAAAAGGTCCAACATCAACAGATAAAGCACGAACATACTATCAATGCTATATCTTAGAAACTTCTTCTGCTTGTCCAATGATTCATCATGTGATTGGATCAAGGCATAAATGCATTGCATCACCTTAACCCTAATATGCCTTCTTGTGAGCATTTGTAAAGAACTTTTCTAGCGACAATCAAATAACGGCGCAAAAGTACACCTTATTTCCTTTCTGATTGCCCATTGTTATTTTGTTATCAGTTTTATAACATTTGTTTTGTGGTCGATCGCATATCTTTGTCGAATTGCCCATTATTGACAAACTGACAACAGACCACGATATTTCATGAAAGAGCTTCGCTACTTAAACAAGTACTTCAAAAAATACTGGTTCAAACTGTTGATCGGCATTATCATCACCATTATCGCCCGTATATTTTCATTGGTCATGCCTTCTTTTGTCAATAAATCGATACAGGCCGTTGAAGATTTCATAGCGGGCACTGTGTCAAGGCCCGAGACCAAAGAAGTATTGTTGCAGTATATTCTGATCATTATAGGTGCTGCACTACTCTCAGGACTTTTCACCTTTTTGATGCGACAGACGATTATCAATGTTTCGCGATATATCGAATATGACTTGAAAAATGAGGTTTTTGACCATTACCAGTTCTTGAACCTCAATTTTTACAAACGCAACCGTATTGGTGATTTGATGAATCGCATCAGTGAAGATGTCGGTCAGGTGCGAATGTATGCAGGCCCTGCCATCATGTACGGTATTCAAACGCTCACGCTCTTCGCTTGTTTGATACCGCTGATGTTCATCAAGGCCCCGACCATTGCCTTTTATACCCTAACGCCCTTGCCCATTCTTTCCATACTGATTTACTGGATAAGTCGTATCATACACAAAAGAAGCACCAAAGTGCAAGAGTTTCTATCAACCCTTTCGACTTTTACACAAGAGTCATTTTCGGGCATTTCGGTCATCAAAGCGTATAATTTAGAGCCAAAGGTGAATGAAGAACTACAGTCGCTGGCTTGGAAAGGAAAAGACACCAGTATGGATCTCGCCAAGGTGAATGCCTGGTTTTTTCCTTTGATGATATTGCTCATCGGCATCAGTAACATCTTTGTTATTTATATAGGGGGAAAACAGTATATCGATGGCCACATTGAGTCGATAGGTATCATTGCCGAGTTTATTTTGTATGTCAATATGTTGACTTGGCCCGTTGCAGTGGTCGGATGGCTCACTTCCATTGTGCAACGTGCCGAAGCATCGCAAAAAAGAATAAATGAGTTCTTGAACGAAAAGCCCTCCATCAAAAATGAAGTAATCGAAAAAACGCCCATCCATGGCAAAATTGAATTCAAGAATGTCTCTTTTACCTATGAAGACACCAATATCACGGCATTGAAAGATGTTTCTTTCGTTGTTGAAAAGGGGCAGACGGTGGCCATTCTCGGTAAGACGGGCTCTGGCAAATCGACCATTCTCAATTTAATCGCACGTCTACATGATGTGGAATCGGGTGAAATTTTGATTGACGACCGCCCCATCAAGACCTTGAATCTTGATTCACTCAGAAATTCAATAGGTGCCGTGCCCCAAGACGCATTCTTGTTTTCAGATACCATTGCCAATAATATCCGTTTTGGAAAAGAGGATGCCACACAAGAAGAAATCGAAGAAGTAACCCATCAGGCTGCTGTACACGAGAATATCATGGCCTTTGCCAAAAAATATGATACTATTTTAGGAGAGCGCGGCATCACCCTGAGCGGTGGGCAGAAACAACGGGTTTCAATCGCAAGGGCCCTTATAAAAAATCCTGAAATCTTTTTGTTTGATGATTGTCTTTCGGCAGTTGACACCGAAACCGAAGAAGAAATACTCAACAATCTCAAAAAAGCATCGCAGCACAAAACCACCCTAATTGTCAGTCATAGGGTTTCTTCTGCGAAGAGTGCCGATAAAATTATCATTCTTGAAAATGGAAAAATAATTCAAGAAGGCACCCATGACCAACTGAACATGGTAGAGGGCTATTACAAAGAGCTTTACCTTGAGCAACTCACTGAGAAAGAGTAGTCAAAAGTTGCTAGGTTAGGTTTTTTTTTACATTTTTGGTAGAATAATTTAACATTCAGAACACTAAACCATATGAGCGATAGAGATTTGATGGATCAAGAAGAGATCTATTCCAAAGTACTTAGGGCAGGTAGAAGGACCTATTTTTTCGACGTACGAAGCACCAAAGCCGGAGACTATTATCTGACCATTACAGAAAGCAAAAAATTCACCCATGACGACGGTTCATTCCACTACAAAAAACATAAGATTTATCTCTACAAAGAAGACTTCAGCGCGTTTAGGGAAAATATATCGGAAATGATGGATTATATCATTGATGAAAAGGGCACTGAGGTCATTTCTGAACGGCATAAAAAAGATTTCAAAAAAGAAGATGAAGATGACAAAGTCGGTGAAAATGGGTCTCCATCAGAAAACTTCACCGATGTGGACTTTGACGACATCTGAAATCAAATAAAACACTAAAAACGGTCTGTTTTCACAGGCCGTTTTTTATTTTTAATGCGGACTAATTCGATAAAGCACCTATGAAGAAAAAAGTACTACACCTCCTTGTTTTCACAAGTTTTTTTGCCATTGCCCAGAACAATGTTTCCCTTGATTACTATCTGTCCGACAATGTTTCGTACGACCCCGATATACCAACACCAAAAGAGATAATCGGCCATGAGGTCGGCGAGTGGCACGTAACCCATGATAAATTGGTAACGTACATGAACACCCTTGCCGAGAAAAGTGACCGCATCACCCTTGAAAATCGAGGCAGTACCTATGAAGGTAGGCCACTCTTATTGCTCATCGTGACCGCTCCACAAAACCACCAAAACCTTGAAAAAATTCGACAAGACCACATTGCCCTAACAGAAAGCGGTGGCAATTCGCTCAACACAGGTGAAATGCCCATCGTGGTCTATCAAGGGTTCTCTATTCATGGTAATGAAGCCAGTGCATCCAATGCCACTTTGGCATATGCCTATCACTTGGCAGCTGCGCAAGGACCTGAAATAATGGAAAAACTAAACAATATGGTCATCTTACTGGATCCATGTCTTAATCCAGACGGTTTACAACGGTTTGCCTATTGGGCCAACGTTCACCGCAGCCAGAACTTGAATCCCGACCCCAATGAAAGAGAGTATCATGAGGTGTGGCCCGGTGGGCGTACCAACCACTACTGGTTTGACATGAACCGTGATTGGTTGCCCGTTCAGCTACCTGAGAGCCGGGCAAGAATTGACACTTTCCACGAATGGCTGCCCAATATTCTGACCGATCATCATGAAATGGGCACCAACTCTACTTTCTTCTTCCAACCTGGTGAACCCTCAAGAGTACATCCATTGACACCTAAAATCAACCAAGAGCTGACCACCGAAATAGGTACATATCATGCCAAAGCACTTGACAGAATCGGATCGCTCTACTATTCAGAAGAAAATTTTGACGACTATTACTACGGAAAAGGCTCTACGTTCCCTGATGTGAACGGCAGTATCGGCATCCTTTTCGAACAAAGTAGTTCACGCGGACATATACAAGAAAGCGAAAACGGCATTCTAACCTTTCCGTTCGCCATCCGCAACCAGTTTACCACGGCATTGTCAACTATAGAAGCGGCCGAAAACATGCGTTCGAAAATACTCGACTACCAACGCAAATTCTATTCAGACGTTAAAAATGAGGGGGTTAGAAGCAAGACCAAGGGCTACATTTTTGGTGATACAAAAGATGCGGCCCGTGCTTGGCATTTGGCTGAAATACTGAACCGTCACAAGATCGATTTTCATGAACTGGCCGATGATGTGAGCATAAAAGGAAAGCAATACAAAAAAGGGCATGCCTATGTAGTGCCCACCGAACAGAAAAATCCACGTTTGCTAAAGGCCATGTTCGAAAAGCGCACCACCTTTATCGATAGTCTTTTCTATGATGTTTCGGC
>JANQOD010000263.1 GCA_028289745.1 Allomuricauda sp.
TTTGCCGAAAAGTTGGCTCGAACAGGTAAATTTGCATCCATTAGATTAGATACTTTTTCCCAAAACAAAAGAAACCAACGGTTTTATGAAATGAGAGGATATAAAAGATTGACTGATGTCTACTTTCCAAAACAAAGCGAACATCCTTTTCACTGTTACGAGTTGGTGCTCTGATTACTATGCTTACACGAACTGCAGTCACTTTTAGGAATATCAACAATTTAGCCATTCCGGCTACCATTTCAGGTATAGCCGAGCCCGTTCTTTCCATCACAGATACGGCAATTGTCGGCAATATTCCCGTAGATGGGTTAGAATCTTTGGCCGCTGCCGGTATTGTCGGTTCTTTTCTTTCGATGTTGATTTGGGTATTGGGCCAGACCCGCAGTGCCATTTCGGCCATTATCTCACAGTATTTGGGCGCCAAACGAATCAAAGAAGTCGAAAATTTACCCGCCCAGGCCATTTTCTTTAATATTCTATTGAGTTTCGTGATCTTGGGGTCCACCATTTTTATTGTAGAGGATATTTTCAAACTCTTTGAGGCTTCGGGCAAGATTCTTGACTATTGCATCAGTTATTATTCGATTCGGGTATGGGGCTTTCCGCTTACCTTGTTCACTTTTGCCGTTTTTGGCATTTTTAGGGGTCTACAGAACACATTCTACCCTATGGTCATTGCCTTGATCGGAGCCGGACTCAATATTGTTCTTGATTTTATATTGGTGTATGGAATTGAAGATGTCATTCCTGCCATGTACCTAGAGGGCGCTGCATGGGCCAGTCTCATTTCACAGGCGGTCATGGCCATTTTGGTGTTTTTCTTGTTGAAAAGTAAGACAAACATCAGTCTAAAACTTCGTTTTCCATTGAATCATGAGTTAAAAAGGTTGATCTTTATGAGCCTTAACCTTTTTGTAAGGGCATTGGCACTGAACGTGGCACTGATTGTTGCGGTCAGGGAGGCCACGGCATTGGGTGACCGATATATCGGTGCGCATACCATTGCCATCAACCTATGGCTTTTTGCCGCCTTTTTTATCGATGGCTATGGGGCCACGGGCAATAGTATGGGTGGCAGGTTATTGGGCGCGAAAGACTATAAAGGGCTATGGAAACTGGCCAAGAAAATAATCGTTTACGGCTTGATGGTCAGTCTCGTTCTGATGCTTATCGGCTTTGTTTTTTATTATCCGCTGGGAAGAATATTTTCAAACGAGACCATCGTCTTGAATACCTTTTACAGTATCTTCTTCATTGTCATTCTAGGATTGCCGATGAATACGCTGGCCTTTGTTTTTGACGGACTCTTTAAAGGTCTCGGTGAAATGAAATACCTGAGAAATGTGTTGCTATCGGCCACATTCTTGGGTTTTTTGCCCACGCTTTACATCGGCAAGGCGTTGGGCTGGGGATTCTATGCCATTTGGATCGCCTTTGTAGTTTGGATGGCCATAAGGGGCTTTGCGCTGGTCTTTAAATTTAGGAACAAGTTTCGCCCACTGCTGCAAAACCAATAACTTTATATCGTTCTAAAAAGAAATACCCCCGGGCAACGAGCATCAAATATATAAACATGCAAACGCAGCGACCAAACGGAAGTCTATACACCAAAATTGAAAACAATGTGGCCATCGTTGAATTCGGGCATCCGGCCAGTAATTCGTTCGTCTCGGAATTGCTGCAACGGTTGGCCGATGAATTTGATGCACTATCGAATAATTCGGAAGTGTCGCTCATACTCTTAAAATCTGAAGGTGACCGTGCCTTTTGTGCCGGGGCATCTTTTGATGAACTCTTGGCCATATCGAATTTGGGGGAAGGAAAGGCTTTTTTCAGTGGCTTTGCCCATGTGATCAACGCCATGCGAAAATGCAAAAAGCCAATTATCGGTCGTGCTCAGGGCAAAACGGTCGGCGGTGGTGTCGGACTTGCTGCTGCCTGTGATTATGTGTTCGCCACTGAAGCGGCCTCCATAAAACTATCTGAAATCTCTATTGGTATCGCCCCCCTGGTGATTGCCCCTGCCGTGGAAAGAAAAATCGGAAAAGCCGCACTGGCAGAGCTGGCCTTGAATCCCACGGCGTGGAAAAATGCCTATTGGGCCAAAGAAAAAGGGCTATATGCCAAAGTCTTTGAATCGATAAAGGAGATGGACAAAGAACTCGATTTTTACCTACAAAAAATGGCCGCTTATAATTCCGAAGCATTGGAGAAAATGAAAAAGGCCTTATGGCTCAATACCGATCACTGGGATGATTTATTGCTAGAACGTGCCGAACAGTCAGGGCAATTGGCTTTATCGCCCAATACAAAAGCGGTTCTTTCAACCCTTAAAAAATAGCTATATGAACATTCTATCGTATTTGAACAGTGACCTCGTTTTGCCCTTGTTGGCCGTATTGGTCATTGCGATTTATGTGATTATGCGCATTCGCAGTAACCGACGATTTAAACGTTGAACCAATCTTTTCTATCAATACCTTCTATATGATCAAACATTTTCAATCAATCGGCCTGACGTTACTTTTGATAATGGGCATGGGTTGCGGACAAAAAGGCGCGCCCAAGACAAATGAACCTATGGATACTCAAGAAAGTTTATCGTACTATAAGGGAGAATCGTTAAAAGTGGCGGTGATCGGTTTAGTGCATACCCATGTGCATTGGATCTTGGGCAGGGAAAAATCGGGCGACATTGAAATAGTGGGCATAGTGGAGCCCAACCGCGAGCTGGCAGAGCGCTATAGCAAGCAACATGGCTATTCGATGGATTTGGTCTTCGATACGATGCCAGCGCTTTATGAAAAAACCAAACCTGAAGCGGTGTTGGCCTTCAATTCCATTTACGGACATTTGGAGGTAGTGGAATTTTTTGCCCCAAAAGGGGTTCATGTGATGGTAGAAAAGCCCTTGGCCGTCAATTGGGAACATGCCCAAAAAATGGCACAGCTGGCCAAAGAGCATGGGGTGCAGTTACTGACCAATTACGAAACCTCATGGTACGGCTCAAATGAAAAAGCCTACTCTTTGGTAAAAAAGGAAGAAAAGATAGGCCCCATTCAACGAATGGTATTTCACCACGGTCATCCCGGGCCCATTGAGATTGGGTGCAACGAAGAATTTTTAGAATGGTTGACAGACCCTGTTTTGAACGGTGGTGGCGCCCTTACCGATTTCGGCTGCTATGGTGCCAATTTGGCGACATGGTTCTTAGATGGCCAGGTGCCAGAAAAAGTGACCTGCACCACCAGACAGTATAAACCTGAACTGTATCCGAAGGTGGAAGACGATGCCACCATCATTTTAGATTATAAAGATGTTCAGGTCATCTTGCAGGCCTCCTGGAACTGGTCGCACAATCGCAAGGATATGGAAGTCTATGGCAAATCGGGCTATGTCATTTGTAAAAATGGAGAGGCTATGGAAGTACTCGAAAACGAAAAAGATGGACCAAAAAGCATTATGGCTTCTCCCCTGCCAATGGGGGTTCACGATCCTTTTGCATATCTGGCCCAAGTGGTCAAAAAGAACTTGGCCGTTGATACATTTGGAGTTTCCTCCCTTGAAAACAACTTGATCGTCACACAGATCTTGGAAGCCGCCAAACATGCTGCCGAAACGGGAAAGACAGTGGTTTGGAAAGACTTTTTCGCCTCTTCTACCCCCTAAGTTTGTATTTTTGACCTTTGAATGGATTCAATAACGCTTCAACAGGGCAAAAAAGTATACTTCGCCAGTGATAACCACTTGGGTGCACCCACGGCCAAAGAGAGCTTGCCGCGCGAAAAGAAATTTGTGGCCTGGTTGGATAACGTTAAAGAAGATGCGGCCGCCATTTACCTGATGGGCGACCTCTTTGATTTTTGGTTCGAGTACAAAAAAGTGGTGCCAAAAGGCT
>JANQOD010000374.1 GCA_028289745.1 Allomuricauda sp.
GGAGAAGTCATTCAGCACTCGATGATGACAAAATCTATAGAAAGGGCCCAGAAAAAAGTAGAGGAAAATAATTTCGGAATTCGAAAGCGCCTATTGGAATATGACGATGTCATGAACGCCCAACGCGAGGTGGTGTACAAGCGAAGACGGCACGCCCTGCAAGGTGAGCGTCTAAAAGTCGATATTGCCAATATGGTCTATGACACCTGCGAAGTAATCGCCGAGACAAACAAACTGGCCGATGATTATAAGAATTTTGAGTTCGAACTTATCAAATATTTCTCCATTACCTCTCCTGTTTCAGAAGAAGAATTCAAAAAGCTCAGCTTTCAGGAGATCGCCAATACTATTTATAAAAATGCCTATGACTACTATCGAGATAAGATGCAACGAAGTGCCGAGGTGGCCTTTAAAGTCATCAAAAGGGTATATGAAGACCAATCGAACAAATTTGTGCGTATTGTAGTACCCTTTACAGATGGCATCAAAACACTCAACGTGGTCACCAACCTTGAGGAAGCCTATACTAGCGATGGTAAACAACTGATCAATGATTTTGAAAAGAACATCACCTTGGCCATTATCGATGATTCATGGAAGACACATCTCCGTAAGATGGACGAGTTGAAGCAGTCAGTGCAATTGGCCGTTCATGAGCAAAAAGACCCATTGTTGATATACAAGTTCGAGGCCTTTGAGCTTTTCAAGGCCATGATCGACAAAGTGAACAAAGAAGTCATCTCGTTCTTGTTCAAAGGAGAGTTGCCCACAGGTGACCCGGATCAAATTCAGGAGGCACGATCGGTCAGAAGACCTAAAGAAAAGCTGAAGACCACTAAGGAAGAAATTCCGAATAGTGATGAAATGGCAGCACAGAACAGGGCCGCTGGGCAAACACAGCGCAGCCGTCCGCAGGTAACGGAGACCATTGTAAGGGAAAGGCCAAAAATCGGAAGAAATGAACGGGTCACCATCAAGAATATCATGTCGGGTGAAAACAAGACCTTGAAGTTCAAACAAGCTGAGCCCCTGATAGATAAGGGCGAATGGGTGTTGGTCGATGAATGAATAAAAAGAGGTTTGAATACCGCAGCGGTGGTCATTTTGGCCACCGTTTTTTGATTTTGTAGCAAAACATATTTAGATTTACATCGTATTCCCCACGACCAAACCGGCAGAAAATTGCCCACGAAAAAAAACGTGTCGAAAGCTGCCATGAAATGACCAAAAATACATGAAGATCCCGACCAAAGACAAATACCGGTTAGAAGATAAGACCCAATTGGTATTGAAGGTAAACTACTTCGCCTCTTTGTTCGCATTGCTTTTTGGGCTTATCTGTTCATTTCTTTTGAACATTCAGGGAATCATACCTTACACCTTTTTGTGTTTTGCCGTTCTGAACCTGCTCAATACACTGCTCTTAAAAAGTCATGGCAATTTGACCATAACCTATAACGTGACCTCTATTTTGGCCATGGTATCGGCCATATTGATTACCCTTTTCAGTGGGGGTATACAGAGTCCGTTTATTTATGTATTGGGAATTGTGGTTTTTGCCGGCTATGTCACCACTCGTGTTTACGGAAAAATCTACCTTGCCATCAACCTGATCATGGTAGGCCTTATATTTCTACACGATTTGAGTGATTTCAACATAACTTTTGATACCGTTCCGTTAGGGTCAAAAGATTGGTTTGCCTTTTTGAGCATTCTTCTGGCCGTTTACCTCTTAGGGGGTGTCTTTGGCAAAAACTTGCTTCGGGCCCATCATAAACTCTATAGATCAAAACAGGAAATTGAAGAACGTATCCAAGAAAAGGAAACCTTGCTCAAAGAAGTTCACCATAGGGTAAAAAATAATCTTCAGACGGTTTCAAGTTTGCTCAGCTTACAGTCAAGAGCCGTTAAAGACAAAAAAATAAGCAGTATCATCAAGAACAGTCAAAACCGTGTCGTTTCGATGGCGATGGTGCATGAGATGCTATACAAAAGAGACGATTATCTTTCCAAAATCGAACTTCGTCCCTATGTACAAGAACTTTGCGAATATTTAATTAGGTCGATCAAGGGCAATACAAACAATATCACACTGAACGTTGACATACCTGATTACAAGTTGAGCATCGATACGGTCATTCCCTTAGGTCTTGTCATTAACGAAGCCGTTACCAACGCCTTGAAATATGGCATAGTCGGAGACAACCCTGGAGAAATTACCATTTTGCTCAAAGCGCTTGATGGGGGCCGTTACGAAATGTTCTTGGGTGATGATGGCAAAGGGTTTCCCAAAGATGTAGGGCCAAAAACCACACCATCACTTGGTCTCAAGCTTATACACAACCTGGCCCGTCAATTGAGAGGTTCGGTTACCCGTGAAATGGAAAGAAAGGGTACCTATTACCGTCTTGTTTTTGAAGAAATTGTTGAAGACTTTAATTCACTTGAGTAATTTGTTTTTTATCTTTAGAAGGTTATGATAATCCTTCTGAAGAAATGATAAAAAAATTCCTTTTAGCGGTGATGTTCATCGCCGCCCAGCTTTCTGCACAAGATTATTATTTCAAAAAATACAAACCTTTCAATACCAACGTTCCATCACCAGAAGATTTCCTTGGGTATGAAATTGGTCAACACCACACACGGCACGACCTGATCGTCGCCTATTTGACCAAATTGGCCGAAGTTTCAGATCGTGCCAATATTATACACTATGGTAAAACCCATGAAGGGCGAAAATTGGTCATATTGACCGTTAGCGACCCCGACAACCTGGCAAACCTTGCTTCCATCAAGCAAAAACACCTGGCTTTCACCAATCCAAGCCAAAACGTCTCGAATTATGAAGAAGTGCCGATTTTCATTAATCTGGGCTATAGTGTACATGGTAATGAGCCATCATGTTCAGAAGCAGCCATGCTAACGGCCTATACCTTAACGGCCTCGAACCATCCCGAGGTGTTGGACTATTTGCGAAATGCAGTCGTCTTTATCGACCCGACCATTAACCCTGATGGTCGCGACCGCCATACCCAATGGGCCAATATGTACCAAAGC
>JANQOD010000310.1 GCA_028289745.1 Allomuricauda sp.
GCAGGCCCATGAACGGCCACCATCGGCAGAAGAAATAGCCAAAGAGCTCGATATGACGGTCATGGAGGTCAAACAGTCCATCAAAAACTCGGGAAGGCATGTTTCGATGGATGCCCCCTTGAAGGAAGGCGAAACCTCAAACCTCTATGATGTGATGCGGGCCAGTGAATCGCCCAGGCCCGATAGGGATTTGATGCACCAATCGTTGAATACCGAAATCAACCGTGCGCTCGATACGCTATCGCCAAGGGAGGCCGATGTGGTACGATTGTATTATGGCATCGGAGACCAGCAATCGATGACACTCGAAGAAATCGGAAGCACTTTCGATCTGACAAGGGAACGGGTACGGCAAATACGCGAAAAGGCCATACGTAAACTACGCCATAATTCAAAAAGCAAAATCTTAAAGACGTACTTGGGTTAGTCTTCTTGTAGTTGTAAGAAGGGACACCGCCCTAGGAGCAGTTCAATTGGGCAATGTTGTAAACGGTCAAGATTTCGTTCAAATCTTGTATGAAAATCTGATATGCAGCGTTATTATTGTCTTGATTGCTCATAGTAAGGGGATTGATGTAAAACTTGGGTCGGCTATAGATAGTCTAATTCAGCCAGTTCGTTAATACTCAAAATCTCATTAAGTTCTTGTAGAAAAGCCAGATACTCTTCACCATAGGTATCGTACAACATAGTAGGTCAATTTAAAATTCGGTTGCCATTTCTATAACGCTAAACTTAGAGCAAAGCTTGTGGCAGCACAATAAAATGTGGTGAAGTTGAAGTTTTCTGTTGTAAAACGTCTTAAAATGGACAAAAAAGGCCTTTTTGTTAAAATTTTGTGTGGTTTGGCTCCTCTTTGCCCTATCGGCCAAAAGAATTTTTTTCTCGATTAAACGGGAAAACCACTGGGGTTACAGCAATAAGTACCCCCTAAAATCGTTGTTTTTTTGGTGGTTATTATCGAATGGTACCGTCGTTCGAAATGCTACCATCACCAAGCAACAACACTAAAAACGATGACCTCCTACGCTATCAATACCCTAACTAAACTACTACTGTCATTTTTGCTATTGCAAGGCGGGGTGCAAATCGCCATTGCACAGCAACCATCTTCAGTTGCACTCAACAGTTACAGCTTCAACGCCAAACAAAGGAGCCATTTTACGATAGCCGGACAAAAAGAGGCCGTACAACGTGGTCTGACCCTACTACATTTCAATACCCCTTCAACATATGAATTTCGTACCTATGATACCTATGGAAGCGATGAAGAACTGACCGCGGCACTGGAAACGATGCGCAACATGAAAAAAAATGGGGCCGTATTTGCTATTCTTGCACATGATTCGGCTACCAAGGGAGCGTTCAAACAATCGAAAGCACTTACCGAAATGGGATTTTCGCAGCTGGCATCCCTTAAAGGCCGACAGGCCTATGTGATGCACAACCTGAAAGGGGAAATTTACGAGCAGGTCGATGATGTCAAGGTGACCTTGACCGTACCAATTACTAACGACCTGAATGACGGGCATATCTATTTTCCGAAGGAAAAGTATGAATTTGAACCCAGTGCCGACCGATATATTGCCCATGCCGGTGGTGTGATAGACGGTCATGCGTACACCAATTGCAAGGAGGCCCTTGACCGGAACTATGCCAAAGGGTTCCGCCTTTTTGAGTTGGATATCATCAAAACATCGGACGGTAAAATGGTGGCCGCCCACGATTGGAAGATGTGGTCGCGGTTCACTGATTATTCAGGCCCATTGCCCCCTACCCTTGAAGAGTTCAAGAAACACACTATCTATGGCGATTACACTACATTAGACATGCAGGGCATCAATGACTGGTTCAAGGCGCATCCCGATGCGATATTGGTGACCGACAAGCTACCCGATCCCTTGGCCTTTGCTGAAAAATTTATCGACAAAAACCGATTGGTCATGGAGCTTTTCAGTGAAATGGCCATTGAAGAAGCCTCGAGAAATGGGATCAAGCCCATGATCTCACAGACCCCATTGCTAAAATTGAAAGGGGATAAACTAAACTATTTGGCCGTTAACAATGTCAAGTATGTAGCGGTTTCACGAAGAATCATCCAACAGCAAAAAAAATTGATGCTGCAATTGCGGGATGCCGGTATCAAGGTCTATGTGTACAACGTAAATTTTGACCCCGGCAAGGATGAACGATATGTGTACGACAACGAACTGGGATTGGTGTACGGTATGTATGCTGATAATTGGGTATTTGACCTACCTGAAGATGGGCCTTTAAAATAGTTGTAAAAAGCATCAAAAGTTGACCTCGTAGACAAGGCCGGCGGTCACCCCCCAAAAGAAACTACCGGAGTCAGAGGCCAGTTCTTGCCTACGAACCCCCAATCTGGCCCGATAGATATTCGGATTCCTTTTTCCCGTGAACTGATACTCGAAATTCAGGCGCTGCGACTCGATAAAAAACAATGTTTCGGCCAACAATCGATCATCAGCGACTATCTGTCGCAGTTCGGGCGAGACCCCCATGCCCACATTGATACCCATGAAGTTTTGGGCATCCTTCAAATACTTGCGTACCAAAAGATTGCCCGAAACACGGGTCAGTCCGTCCGGTCTTGGCGTGATGAACGAGCGCAACGAGAAATAATAATTGCCCCGGTAATGGCCCAAAGAATTGGTAATGGCCTTGATATCACTGCTATTGGTCACGATATAGCGCCCACCTGCCGAGAATTCGATGGCCCAGGGCAAGTTTACATAAAGATCGCCCCCTATCTTGTGTTTGGGAAATAGATCAGAGTTGGAATATCCATAATTCAGATAGGCGTAAAAGCGTTTTGAGAACTTGGGCCAGAAATCGATATCGTACTGCAACCCTTGTCTGCCCAAGCGATTGCTATAATTGATCCGGGGCATGATGCTACCTACCGGGGTCTGCCGTCGATAAAAAACGCTTGATACGACCTGGGGCTCAAATTGTTCACTGAATACGGTAAGCGCATTGTTGACCGATATTCTATTGCGTAATGCTTTTTTGTCAGAAGCTTCTTTTTGTTGGGCAGCCTTTTTTGCTCTTCTCGACTTGATTGACGTTACCGTTGATACTTGGTTGTACCAGCCCTTTTCGGGATAGTCGCGGTTCTCGACACGTGTCTTGGCCATGAGGGCCAGCCGTTCTATTTCTTCATCGTCTTTAAGGTAAGACAGTGCTTTGTTGGCCAAACCCAAGGCAGTGGCATCTTCTTTGGCGTAGAGTTCGTTCTTGATGGCAGCAATCCAGATATCGCGGTCATTTCGCTCTTTTGAGATCGCTTTGTTGAATTCGTTCCTGGCTTTCGCATATTGTCCGGCCCAGCTATAGGTACTGGCCAACAACGATCGCGCTTGTACATTATCAGGGTTTTTGGCAAGCACGTTGAGCAGTATTTTTTTGGCAGATCTATGGTCGCCTTCATAGGCCAAATGATGTGCATCGGTGTATGAGGTCTCGTCCATATCGGTATAGGCGAAGTCTTGGCCCCATGCCAGATAGCCAAGGAGAATTAACAACAATGACGTGTATGTCTTTTTTTTTCCCATTATTGGTCGAGTGATGCCACCACATCTTGTTTTGTTGGTTTTTCGCGTGTCTTTGCCAATGATACCCCTGCCTTTCTGGCCTCTCTTTTTGCCCGTGCGATCTTATCGGCAATCTCATCAGCACTTGAGCTATTGCGCTGCACCTGTTCTACAAGATGTAAGGCTTCTTTGTGCCTTCCATCCCAAAAATATACATCGAACAGCGCTGCATATGAATCGATATAATTAGGATTCTGATCGATGCATTCTTTCAATATCTCTATTGCTTTTTCTCGATTTCCCCTCCAGGCATTCACCCGGCCCGTGAGTACTTTGGTGTCGATATGGCTCGGACGCTCTGAAAGAATGTAGCGGCACAGCAACAATGATTTGTCGTACGCATCGTCAAATGCCAAGTCTCTGGCAATCATATAGTAGGTATCAGAGTTGAATCCGTTGTAAAGACTGTTGATCCATACGATCTCGCTGTCGGTGAATTTTTCTTTTTTGATGGTGAAAATGGCAAGACTATCGGGGATGATCTTATCATTGGTGGTCACATAGGCGTTCATCGATTTGAATGCATTCAGTTTCTGTTCAATTTTGGCACCTCCCAATGAATTGCTGAAGTTCATGTCTTCATCGATCTCATATACCGAACCATCTGAGTAGACTTTTTCTCCGCTGACATATTCTTTCAATTCATTTTTGTTTCTCATCAACGGTATATCCTTAATGCCCCTGAACTTTTCATATGTGTCGAGGGCACTGCCCATCCAAGCTACTTTTTTGGGCATCTTCATTTCGTATTGGCTTTCCAATAGGGCCAGCAAAGTGGGCGCCACATCAAAGTGGGAAGAAACAGCGCTCATCTTTCTGGGCTCTTTCAGCATTGGACTGTAAACTATCAAGGGCACATGAAACCTGCTTATCGCATTTCGTTGGGGTATGGGTATCAACCTATGGTCGCCCGTGATGACAAAAATGGTGTTTTCATAAGTGGGCAGCTTTTTATATTCTTCAATGGCGAACTTTAGCGCATCATCGGTATATAGCAGGGTGGCAAAAATATTGCTGTTCTTTTTAATGATCCTTTTCGTTTTTGAATCATGGCCGCTACCGGGCAGTAGTTCTTTCACTTTCTTTTCATAATGGTCTTGGTTCGGGGGTATAAAGGGTTCATGGTTGCTAATGGTCATATAGATCTCCATTCTGGGTTTATCGCCATCACGGGGCAAAGTCATGCTCTTTCTGAACAATTCCCTGTCAGGGTATCCCCATGACGACCCGTTCGCATCTTCTGACTGTGTTTGGTAATCGACCCCAAAACCGGACTTATCGAGAACAAAGTCAACATTTTCACTAAGCAGAAAACGATCTACCCCATCAAAGGCGCTATTGGTGCCTTGATAGAATGAGGTGTGATAACCGTTGTTCTTCAAGATACTGAACAATGTCAGCTTGTTCGGGTATTTTTCAAGCTCCATAAAACCACTCTTCCCAAAGGGCAATGAGCCCGTGATAGCGGGCAACACCCCAAACGTACGACCAGTGGTGCTCAAGCAGTTTTCCCAATAGAGTGATTGTTGGCTGAGGGAGTCCAAAAAGGGCGTGAAACTACCAAATTCAGCACCTTCACCAACAAAATCGCGACCCAATCCTTCGACGATGATCATCACGATGTTGGGTTTTTCTTCCTTTAGTTCAAAATACCCGCCCAATACGTTTTCGGTATGTTGTGACTTGATCAAGGGATATTCGACATCGGCTTGGTACGAGGTATCTTCGGTTGTTGAATGGTAAAGGTTCAGTGCCAAGTATTGGGTCTTGCTTTGATTGATGGGTTTTCCATCCAAAAAAAGTGTAGAGATGAACAGACTGAAAAGGATGATGGTAAATGGGTACATTCTGCCGATATGGTGGTAGTACCTCGAGGTCAGTTTGTACAGTCCGAAGAATACCGCAATAATGGCCACCAGTCCTAAAATGGGCAAAAAGGAGATGCCTCCCGAGTTTGAGACCGTCTCTTTGATGTCGGCAAAGCTATAGCCCAATAAATCAGCGCCCAAGGGCACAAGGGCCGTACAATAATAGGCAATGAGCATGGCCTCGATAATCAATAAAAGGGCAAGCAGTACAAAAACGAGATTGAACCCATATCTGGGCCTTAGGTTTTCCCAAAAATTAAAGGGAAATAGCAGTATCACGGCCATCAATGAGGCGAAACCCAATTGGTGTGCAACAGCAATGAAAAAACTGGCGCTGAATATGCCCTCTACCACCCCCTTGAAATAGAGAATGGAATATTGACAAACCGAGAGCAATAACAGACATAGAAAGAACGCAATGGTCAATCTTGTGTACTGCTTTAGGGTGTATCTATCGAGTTTACTTGTATTCATCCCAAAAAATTTAAGTGGCCCTTGCCAGGCCTTTACGTACTTGTACGCCCCAACCCGTTTTTCTTCTGAACAGTTTTGTCATGTTGCCCCTTACTGAGGCCCAAACAACCAGTGGGTGAAACGTGAACGGTTCGATCATGGCACAAAACATGAGGATCAAAATGTCTTTCGTCTTGCTGTACTCGTTATAGGTATAGACTTCCCAAAGAATGGCGTAGAACGAGAACATGATCGAGAACATGTATATGGTAGCCGTCAGCGCAAAGAAAAAATCCCAGTTCACGATGCCCAGATACCAGAATAGCAAGACCGAGAAAAAGCCGAAAAACTCCAACAAGGGTGCTGACCATTCATAGAAAAACCAGTAGGGGTAACTGATCAGTCCCAGTCTGCCAAATTTTGAGTTAAAGAACATTTCTTTATGCTTGTACAGGGTTTCTAAATTGCCACGGGCCCAACGGTCACGCTGGTTTATCAAAATATTTGCGTCTTCGGGCACTTCGGTCCAGCACAACGGATCTGGAATATATTCTATGGTGTAGGGTTCTCTGCTTTCATGCATATAGCGGCGCATCTTGAAGACAATCTCCATATCTTCACCAACGGTGCCGGTATCGTAACCCCCGGCCGCCAAGGCGATTTCACGATCAAAAAAGCCAAAGGCCCCTGAAATGATCAAAAGGCTGTCGATTCGCCCCCATGCCATTCTTCCTAAAAGGAACGAACGGGTATACTCAAGCAACTGAAACCGTGCCAGCCAACTCTTGGGCAAGCGTATTTCTTCTAAAGTACCTCCAGAAATCTTACACGAATTGGCCACCCGAATGACACCACCGACCGCTATGACCCTTTTTTTTGTGCGCTGAAAGAAGTTTTTCACTACATGCAACAAGGCATCGGGCATCAATAGGCAGTCTACATCAATACAGCCCACATATCGGTTTTCTGAAAGATGCATCCCAATATTGAGCGCATCTGACTTGCCTCCGTTTTCTTTGTCTATTACGGTCAGTTTTGAGAACGTGCGGTGCTTTGATTTATAGATACCCCTGATCGGCTTGGCTTTCAAATTGGGATCAATGGGTCGCTCAACCCTTTCAAGTCCATAGGCTTCGATCATTTTTGGCAACGTGTTGTCTTTGCTGCCATCATTGACCACCATTACCTCGTAGTTCACATATTTGAGCGATAAGAGCGAGCGAACACTCTCCACAATGGTCAGTTCTTCATTATAGGCGGGCGCAATGATCGTAATGCCAGGGGCCAAAGGAGATGCCATTACCTTTGAGAGGTCACCAAAGCTGTTTTTGTTTTTATAGTGAATGGAATTTCGAGTAGACAGGTAGCCCATAAAACTGAACGCCACGAACAATACCGTGGTAAACATCAAAAAGACAATGTTGATGTACTCAAGAATGATATTGAACAGTCCGCTATCCATTCTTTCTTATCTCGTTTTGATCAGAAAAAGTACTGTCTTGATGCAAGAAAAATTCATCGGCTAACTCGAAATTAAGCTCGTCATCTTCTTCTCTTGAAGGGTCGATCCCAAATTCATCGTGCAGAAAACACAACTCCATGGGCATCAACCTATCTTCGTCTTCCCCAGATTTTTCAGCTACAGCAGCCATGGTCGCCTCTTCCAATTCTTCAGAATGCAATGGTTCTTTTTCGGTGGTTACAGGTCTGACCGTTGATTTTTCAGGGTCTTCTTCAATCAAAGATTCTTCTGAGGTCAATTTCTTAAGTAGCTTTTCTTTGGCATCTTTGGCCTGCTTGGCCAGTTTTGGATCCTCATCTTGAGACAATTCTTCAAGCATGGCCAAATCGCGTTCATCGCCCACTGAAGCCATTTCTTTCAATAGGGCCATTTTTGAAACCAGATCGGTCGCATATTCAAACAACGGATAGAAAATACTGTCGTTTGCCTCTACCAACAGCTCTTTTGAATCGTAAAACGGTTCTTCTTCAACGGGTGGTATTTCTTTGGATGGACTCTTGAGGTTTTTCAGCATTTTGAATATGCGGAAACCTGACTCTGAGCTTTCCTCCTGCTCTATCAAATCTTCCAATACGGGGATATCTCGATCAGAGTTGGAAACCTCCAAAGTATCGATGAGCATTTCTCGTTCTGGGGGCGACATTCTTTGGTATTCTTCCTTAAGGTCATTTTCACCCTGTGACTTTTGCTCTTCTTCGGTTTCTGTATTGACCAGACCCAGCTGTGTGTTGATAGCGTCATCAAGGCCTTGTTCGATCGGGCCTATTTCGAAATCAGTCTTGTCATGGTCATACCCCATTCTTTTTTCACCATCATCTTCTTGCGCCTCTTCTTTGATCGAGATGGTATCA
>JANQOD010000332.1 GCA_028289745.1 Allomuricauda sp.
GAAGACTTCATCGGTGCTTATGACTATTTACATCTTGGAGTGCTTTATTTAGAAACAGAAAAATTTGAAAAAGCGGTTGTGATGTTCAAGAAGCAATCAGAAAACAATGAATTAGCCGAAAATCAATATTATTTGGCTTTGGTTTTCCAGAAATTGGGTAAATCGACCGAATTCGAATCTTGCTTGGAGAAAGCAAAGGAACTTTATATCGGAGGTAGAAAAATGCATGACCCATATTCAAATCCGATGGATAAAATATATTTAGAAGACATTGAAGATAAAAAATGAAAAGATATTTGATAATAGTACTGATTGGCCTCATTGTAGTTTCCTGCAAGGGTCAATCGCATAGCGAAGCGGAAAGAAATGTCGGCGGACGTTGTGAAGATTGCGAAGCGACTTTAGACTTCAAAAAACTAAACATTGAGCCTAAGCCAATCGACACTTTGCCAAAGTTTCAAGAAAACGAGCCGAAAATAAAAATTACTGGAACAGTGTTCAAAAAAGATGGGCAGACACCGGCAGAAAATGTTATACTATACGTCTATCACGTTGACCGCAACGGAATTTATCAACCGAGCGACGCACCAATTGGCTGGGAAAAAAGACACGGACAATACAGAGGGTGGTTGAAAACAGGAAAGAACGGACAATTTATTTTTTACACGTTCAGACCTGCGCCCTATCCGGGGGCGAGAGAACCAGAACATATCCACATCTATGTCAAAGAGCCAAATACAATACCGTATTACCTTGACAACTACCTATTTGAAAGCGACCCGACCCTCACAGAAAAAGTAAAACAATCCGTAAAAAAACGTGGTGGTTCGGGAATTGTACGACTTGAAATGAAAAACGGGATTTGGACAGCGAATAGGGACATAATTTTAGGATTGAATATTCCCGACTATGAATAAGAACGTTGTAAAACGTGGGCCATAATTCGCCGGCCCAATAGCATCGTTCTGGCAAGTAGCTGTAATTCGTTAACTTTAAACCTATTGACCATTAATCCCGATAGCTATCGGGAGGCTGGATCCCGCACGGCCAATTTCCTGGCTTCGCCTTCCCCCCGCCCACAGGAAATGTCTGCGATTCATCATATACCGGGCCATAGGCCGTACCATTTGACATAAATCAACCAAAGATCAAAATTATGAATAGAAAAGAGTTTATTACGTCTACTGCCTTGGGTGTGGGAGTTCTTTCGTTTTCTCCCTTACAGGCCCATAAGAAATCGACTGGCCCATTTTCCAATTCCCCAAAAATCGTGAGGAATGACGAAGGGCAAAAACTGAATGTCATCGGTGACAACCAAAATATCAAACTTACTGGAGAAGACACTGGTGGCCAATATACTTTGATCGAGCAATTTAATGACCCCGGAATTGGTATTCCTCCACATGTCCACGAAAATGAAGATGAAGTTTTTCAAGTATTGACCGGTGAGGTAGAAATGACCGTTGGTGAGAAATCCGTGTCTTTAAAGGCTGGAGACATCATTTTCTGTCCCAGGGGTATTCCCCATTCATGGAAGGTGGTAGGTCAAGAAAAAGCAAGAGCAATGTTAAGTATTTTTCCAGCGGGACTGGAGAAAATGTTTGAAGAACTTTCCCAATTGCCCCCTGGGCCCCCAGACTTGGAAAAAGTAGGTCAAATTTGCGGAAAATATAATCTGCGTTTTGTTTAAAATGGAATAGTATTGCCAACAACACCTACAACCCATTGCTGCGTTGGGTTTATCGTATTTTGCTATCTTAGTTTATGACAAATATGGTCAAGGTCTGCGCACTTAAGCGCTGGGCCATAGCCGAGACCGTTGTGGGCAATGTTCAAAACATAGCACCGTGAATGAACAAAACGATTTTTGAGATTTCGAAAATGGATTGTCCTTCAGAGGAACATCTAATCAAGGTGAAATTGGATGGAATTTCAGGTATTGCGCATTTAGATTTTGATATTCCCAACCGCAAACTGACCATTTTTCACACTGGTGAAATCGACCAAATTGAAAGGTCGGTTCTAGCACTGAATTTAGGCGGAAAGAAAATTTCGACCGAAAAAACCGACCAAACTGATTTTGGTGAAAAAGCTGACCAAAAAAAACTGCTTTGGACCGTACTCGGAATTAATTTTGCCTTTTTCTTGATAGAAATTTCGACCGGACTGATTTCAAGATCAATGGGGCTGGTGGCCGATAGTTTAGACATGCTTGCCGACTCATTCGTTTATGGAATCAGTCTTTTTGCTGTCGGTGAAAGTTTGACAAGAAAAAAACGGATTGCCAAACTTGCCGGGTACTTTCAAATAACGCTTGCCATTATTGGCTTTGTTGAAGTTTTAAGGCGATTTTTCGGTATGGAAAAACTACCTGATTTTTCGACCATGGTCATCGTCTCGATTTTCGCTCTAATAGCGAATGTCGTTTGTCTTTACCTCTTGCAAAAATCAAAAAGCAAAGAAGAAGCCCATATGAAAGCGAGTATGATCTTCACCTCAAATGACGTGATTATCAATCTCGGGGTGATTGTTGCCGGACTTTTGGTAAACTGGTCGAATTCGAGTAAACCCGACCTAATTATCGGAACGATTGTTTTTATCTTGGTAATACAGGGTGCTTTTAGAATTTTGAAATTGAGTAGATGAACAATATCACCAACCGCAACCATGTGTATGGCCCATGCCTTAAGTGGGCGATATTTTTTAAGTTTTCTTATATTTAGAGGTATTGACTCTTTGGCAAAAACCACTCAGGTTTTGTCGCAACGAAGCCCACAACGTTAATGTTACCAGCAATAAATGGATCTCTTCGAACAAAGTAATCTGCCAATTAAGAAAGTTTTCAATCCAACTTTTAGGTCACTGCGTTTCGAATACCTGAAACAACTACCTTTACTAAATCATAAATACAACCAAGAATGAAAAAAATTTTTTTTATTACGGCAATAGTACTTTTAGGTGCTTGTCAAACTCGAAAAGACCAAACTCAAATGCAGGCCACAGCCAATCCATTTTACCAAGAATGGGATACCCCCTTCGGCGTACCTCCATTTTTGCAGATCGGGGATGAACACTATATGCCGGCGTTCAAAAGAGGTATGGAAGAAAACCTTGCTGAAATTGATGCTATCGTAAATAACCCTGAAGAACCTACGTTTGCCAATACGCTTGAAGAATTGGAAAGAACCGGGAAGTTACTCACCAAAGTACAACGGGTTTTCTCCAACTTGGCAAGTTCAAATACCAATCCTAAGATTCAAGAGCTACAACGCGAATTAAGCCCTCTGCTTTCTGCACACTACGATAAAATAACGCTGAATGAAGGGCTTTTTAAGCGCGTTGAAGCCGTTTGGCAAGCACGTGAAATGCTCAACCTGAACAATGAGCAACACAAACTATTGGAAGACACACGTAAGTCATTTGTTCGAAGTGGTGCACTGCTAAATGAAGAACAAAAAAATCAGATTACAGAAATCAATTCTAAGATTTCTGGGCTAACAACCGCATTTGGTCAGAATCTATTGGCCGAAACCAACGGCTTTGAACTTATTTTAGACGAAGCTGACCTAGACGGCCTGTCTGACGGTATTATCGCCGCAGCAGCCGAAACAGCCACCCAAAAAATGGAGAAAGCTGAAACTGAAGAAGAAAAGGCAAAATACAAGGATAAATATGTATTTACACCGCATCGTACCAGTATGTATCCATTCTTGACCCAATCTAACCGCCGTGACCTACGCGAGCAATTATATAAAGCCTACGTGCAACGTGGTGATAACGATAACGAAACAGACAATAAAGAGATTGCTGCGAAAATAGCCAAACTACGTGCAGAACGTGCCCAGTTAATGGGTTATGAAACCCATGCGCATTTTGTGCTCGAAGAGCGTATGTTAAAAACCCCTGCAGAAGTTTATGATCTTTTAATGCAGTTATGGAAACCGGCACTCGAAAGAGCCAAAGTAGAAGTTGCCGATATGCAGGCCGTTGTTGACGCAGAGGGGCACGATTTTAAAATAGCAGGTTGGGACTGGTGGCAGTATTCAGAGAAAGTCCGCAAAGCGAAGTATGATTTGGATGAAGCTGCACTGAAACCATACTTATCGTTGGATAACGTGCTTAAGGGCGTGTTTGAAACTACCAACAAACTTTGGGGCCTAACCTTTACCGAGCTTCACGATATTGATGTCTATCATCCAGATGCACGTGTCTGGGAAGTAAAAGACAAAGATGGCAGCCACCTGAGCATTTTCATCGGTGACTACTTCACCCGTTCAAACAAACGGGGAGGAGCATGGATGAGCAGTTTTAAAGGGCAATCAAATCTTGATGGCAAAGAACGCCCTATTGTGGTAAACGTGTGTAATTTCCCGGCCCCTGTCGGCGATGATCCGTCGCTGCTCAGTTTTGAAAACGTCACTACCCTATTCCATGAATTTGGTCACGCCATGCACGGTACGTTGACCAATGTTACGTATCGCAGTATGGCCGGTACCTCAGGCCCTCGCGATTTTACCGAGTTTCCGGCACAAATTCTGGAACACTGGGCAAGCGAACCTGAAATCCTGAAATCGTTCGCAACCCACTATCAAACCGGTGAAGTGATTCCTGACGAGTTAATCGACAAATTACTGAAAGCCTCGAAATTCAATCAGGGCTTCGCGAATACCGAATATCTAGCGGCATCATTGTTGGATATGGATTGGCACACCATTACGGCAGATGAAGATGTTGAAGATGCAGATGCATTTGAAGAGGCTTCACTCACTAGAATTGGGTTAATTGAAGAAATCGCTCCGCGCTATCGTAGCACCTACTTTGCGCACATCTTTGCAGGCGGTTACGCTGCCGGATATTATAGTTATGTGCACTCGGCTGTACTTGACTCAGACGGTTTTGAAGCATTTAAAGAAGCAGGAGATGTATTTGATCCCGAACTTGCTGCAAAGCTGAGAACCCATGTTTATGAAAAAGGCTCAACTGAAGAAGCAATGGAACTCTATAAACAATTTCGTGGACGGCAGCCTAAGATCGATGCACTGCTGAAAGTGAGAGGATTGGACGGTTCGACCGACTGACTACCATAAAAGCTATCTTAAAGATCGGCTCGGAAATCCGAGCTGGTTTTTTGTAGTTATTACCCTTATGAGGCTTCTTAAAACGCTTACTTTCTGCATCTTCTTTTGTTTGAGCTTTGCGGTTCTCGCCCACCCTGAAGACGAACTTGTTATATTGGAAATCGAACAGGGGCAACTTGCCATCCAAGATCAGCAAATGACGGCCGAATATGAAGCGGCCTTAAAAAGGCAGCGGATGCGTCGACTGGCGGCCATGTCTTGGCAAAGAAAGTTCTTGTTGTTTACCAAGGCAGGCATAGAACATATAATACCTAAGGGCTTAGACCACATTCTCTTTGTATTAGGGCTTTTTTTTTCCAGTCTTATTTTAAGATCATTACTTTGGCAGGTAACCGCTTTTACGCTAGCCCACACAATCACATTGGCACTTGCCTCACTAGGTATTCTACAGATTCCAGGCGCTATAGTCGAACCCATTATTGCTCTTTCTATCGTTTGGGTGGCCATTGAAAACTGCGTTTTTAGGCAAACGAACAAATGGCGCCCTTTCATAGTATTCATATTCGGCCTACTACACGGTTTAGGTTTTGCCACCGTGCTAAATGAATATGGATTGCCCCAAGGCAATTTAGTGCCTTCACTGCTGGCGTTCAATGTCGGCGTGGAGCTGGGTCAGTTGCTGGTATTGATTACCGCTGCGGCATTGGTATGGTTTATTCGACACAAAAGCTGGTATCGCCGGGGAGTACAGATTCCGGCATCGCTAATTATTGCTTTGATCGGCTTATTTTGGTTTGTCGAAAGGGTACTTTAATAGAGAAATTTGGAAACTTTGTTCGCTCTGGCCTTTTATCTTCTGAACGTGCCCATTCGTACCTACCATTGTCGAGATTGGGCAGCTTTACTACCTTAGTGTTCCTTACCGGTGATAAGGCCACTCGCCCTATCTGGGCGTTGGCAAAAATGTGAAGTAAAAAACCAATGGTCATTAAAAATCAAGTAGAAGTGATTCTCAAAGTGTATAAAGAAAATGATCTCTGAAAAACATTTACAACGTTGATGCATATTGGATAGCCAGTGAACCATCAAAAAGATCCTTCGAATATGTATACGAAATAGAGCGCGGTGATATTGAATAAAACACTTTTGCCTACATTGGCAATAGTTCACCGGCCCGACAGTATCGTTCTGGCGGGTTGCAGTTTTCTTGCTAACTTTAAGCCATTCCGATAGTTATCGGGAGGCTGCATTGCACACGGCCAATTTCCTGGTTCCGACTTCGCTCGGCCCACAGAAAATTGCCCGCAACGTAATAATGGCCGAGTACATAAACGATCAAAAAGTAACCAACTATCAAAAAAATGAACCGAAAAAATAGTTATCTGCCCCTTTTAGTGTTGTTGACCCTATTATCTTCCTGCAAAAACCAAACAGTCGATATTGAGAAAGAAAGGCAAAATGCCGTCGAGGAATACATCGCTAAATCAGAAACCGACCGAGAACAAAAGTTAGCGGTAATCGAGAAATTTTATGGTGTATTCGCTACAGGGGATATGTCGGTTTTACCAGAAATTTTAGCCGAAAACTATACCCAATACCCTGCAGACCCGGGCCAGACACCTGACATTGAAGGATTCATCAAACATGCCGAAGACTTTGCAAATATGTTTTCCTATCTAAAAGGTGCGCCTTCCCATATCTTGGTCGATAACGATTTAGTCTTTGTACGGAGTGAATTGGAAGTGACACACTCTGGCAGGGCCTTTGATATACCCGCAACCAACAGGCGAATCAAGATTACCGCCTTTGACCTGCACCATTTCAATGAAGAGGGAAAAATTGACAAGACCTGGCATTTAGAAGATTTTTGGGGAGCATATTCCCAAATAAGCGCTGAATGACGGTTTGTGGCCCTAGTCGGTCACTGCTTCACAGACGCCGCCACAACCAAATCATAGGCGAAGAAAAAAAAGTATGCAATGCATAAGAAAAAATCAAGAAGAAAATTCATTGAATTGGGCCTAAAAGCAAGTATTGCTTTATCTGCTTTATCTCCAATATTATCTAGTTACAATACAAAAAGTGAAAACAAAGAAAAGACTACTGGTAAAACGTCAAGTAAACTGAATATTCTTATTCTAGGAGGAACCAGTTTTCTAGGCCCCCATCAAATTGCCAGTGCCATAAAGAGAGGTCATGCAATTACTACATTTACAAGGGGTAAGACAAAACCGACCATCTATAATGAGCTGTTCAAACAAGTTGAACAACTTACAGGTGATCGAGAGGATAATTTGACCGCGTTGGAGAATCGAAAATGGGACGTGGTGATCGATAATTCTGGTCGCAAGGTAGATTGGACAAAGAAGTCCGCAAAGCTACTTAAAAAAAGTTGTGACCTATACCTTTATACTTCTTCCACCGGAGTGTATTATCCCTATACAAAAAGTAGTTACAAGGAAGATGATGAGGTATTGCTCACATTGCCAAAACGAATGGACGGGCATTCAAAAATGATTTATGAATATGGCGTAATGAAAGCCAATTCAGAACTGGCCGCCATTGATGAATTCGGATTGGACAGGACCATTATTGTGCGGCCGACCTATATGATCGGACCAGCAGATAAGACAAACAGGTTTATTCATTGGCCCATCAGATTGAGCAAAGGAGGGGAAATCATGATTCCGGGAAGGGAAACCGATATGGTGCAATATATTGATGTTAGGGATGCGGCAGAATGGATGATACGCTTACTGGAAGATAAGAAGAGCGGAACATTCAATGCCGTAGGTCCTAAGGAAGAACAAAATATGTACTCATTTGTAAAAGAAGCATCCAGGGCATTTGAAGTCGAATCATCATTTATAAAAATTGACGATCATGATTTTTTGAAAGAGAATGGCATC
>JANQOD010000338.1 GCA_028289745.1 Allomuricauda sp.
ATTTCAGATTGCATCAGGCCGATCATGGCATTGACAACATCGTTGATAGAGACAAAGCCTGTGCCACCAGGAGGGGCATATTTTTTTTCCTTGGCCGCAAAGTAGAAGAAAGAACCGCTGCCACTTTTCCAAAAACCAGGTCCGAAGACCACACCTGGATTCACAATAATAGCCGGTAGCGCTTCTTGGGTGCCCCGCCAAACTTCCAATTCGGCCCTTCTTTTCGTATGGCCATAGACGGTGGCGTGTTTGTCGCTCCATTCCGTATTCTCATCAACGGGTTGTCCATTTATACTGCTGCCCAAGGCGGCAATTGAACTGATGTAACATAATTTTTTGACCTTGTTCGCCAAGCAAGCGTTCACCACATTGGCCGTACCTTCAATATTTACCTTCACCAGATCTTGGTATTTGGCAGGGTCAAACGAAACCAAAGCCGCACAATGGTATACCTGCTCGACGCCTTCCATGCTTTTATTGAGTCGGACGACATCGTTGAGGTCGGTTTTGACCCAAATGATATTGTCCATAAAGACATTGGGCTCATTTGTATAGTACGAAAAAACCTTTTCAATCTTTTTGAGACTCTCTCGAGAACGATAAATGGCTTTTACCGACTGCCCGCTCTTCAAGAGTCCGAACAACAAATGGGAACCGATAAGACCTGTACCGCCAGTAACCAAAATCATGGCTTAAATGTACCCAATTGCCAGATAATATTGGTGAAATTGTAGCGCAACATTCTATATTTGCAAGAATTCACAGAAAACCTCATAATGGCGATAAACTTTGTCAAAGAACTGGAATGGCGGGGCATGCTTCACGATGCCATGCCAGGAACCGAAGAACATTTGATGAACGATATGCGATCGGCCTACGTAGGTATTGATCCCACGGCCGATTCGCTACATATAGGCCATTTGGTCGGTGTCATGATGCTGCGCCATTTTCAATTGGCCGGCCATAGGCCCATAGCCCTGGTAGGTGGGGCAACAGGTATGATCGGCGATCCTTCGGGCAAATCGGAAGAACGCAATCTATTGGATGAAAAAACACTACGTGACAACCAAGAGGCGATCAAAGAACAGCTTAGCCGTTTTTTAGACTTTGGTAGTGACGAAAAAAATGCTGCCCTGTTGGTCAACAACTACGATTGGATGAAAGATTTTTCCTTTTTGGAGTTCATCCGCGATGTGGGCAAACATATCACCGTCAATTACATGATGGCCAAAGATTCTGTCAAAAAGCGACTTTCCGCTGAGGCAAAAGAGGGCATGTCGTTCACCGAATTCACCTATCAGTTGGTTCAGGGCTACGACTTTTTGCACCTTTATAAAAAGTATGACTGTACATTGCAAATGGGTGGCAGTGATCAATGGGGAAACATTACCACCGGCACAGAATTGGTTCGTCGTATCGATGGCGGCAAGGGCTATGCCCTGACCTGCCCTTTGATAACCAAGGCAGACGGCTCAAAATTCGGTAAGACCGAAAGTGGCAATATTTGGTTGGATGCCAATCGAACATCACCTTATAAGTTCTATCAATATTGGTTGAACACCTCTGATGAAGATGCCGAAAAATACATCAAGATTTTTACCTTTTTGTCTAAAAAGGAAATAGAAAAACTCGTCGAAGAACACAATAGGGCACCACATTTGAGGATACTCCAAAGAAAATTGGCCGAAGAGATCACCGTGATGGTACATTCGCGACAAGACTTTGAAAATGCGGTGAGGGCCAGCGAGATCCTTTTTGGAAAATCAACCTCGAACGACCTCAAGCAATTGGATGAAAAAACGTTTTTAGAAGTTTTTGAAGGGGTGCCCCAGGCAGCGCTTTCACGAACTGAATTGGTCAGTGGGCTCGATATGGTAGCGGCACTTGCTGCCAAGACCGGTTTTTTGAAATCTAATGGTGAAGCCATAAGGGAGCTGAAACAAAATGCCATTTCGGTCAACAAAGAAAAAGTTGGTGCCGACTACACGATTGCCGAATCTGATTTGATCAACGACAAATTTGTGCTTTTGCAGAGAGGGAAGAAAAACTACTTTGTGATAGTCATTACCTGATCTGAAACTTCTTCATGGTTATAGTGCCATCAGATTGCATCCCCTGATATCTGAATGGTCAAAACGGCCCAATATCTCAAAACTACCGTCATTATTTGCTTTGCCCAAATCTTGGGTGGCGATGAAAGCACAAGAATCGATATTGGCCAAATCTATGATATTGACTCCGCCAGTTTTCTTGAAAATGGGATATGTGAGTGGGTCTTCGGTATTGCGAATCATTATCTGCATCCATGGAGGGGTTTTGAACCTGCCATTGCCCTTTGAGTACGCTTGAGACAACAATTCGGTCATACCGTATTCTGAGTGAATCACATCAACACCGAGGGCATGGCTTAAAATTAGGTGCAACTCAGAACGGATGAGCTCTTTTCGCCTTCCTTTCATACCACCTGTTTCCATAACGGTACAGTATTTTAAACGCTGGGGATAGCTTTCGGCAAAATCCAATAATGCAAAGGAAACCCCCATCAAAATGGTCTTGGTCTTGCTGGCTTCCAACTGTCGCAGTTTTTGATGCAACGCTTCATGGTCATAGCGGTGGAAACCACTTTCAGGATGTTGGGTCTGTTGGATCAATTTCTCGACCATGAACACCAAAGAAGACCCTTGGCGTTCAAGATAAGAAGGTAGCAAGGCCAAAATGCAATAGTCTTGTGGATTGCCATAGAATAGTTGAAAAGCGGTCAAAAAGCTTTTGGTGTACAGACCACTATCAAGAACACCATGCTTACTGGTTTCATTGCCCGTGGTACCACTACTTTCAAAGACCAGCTCAGGGTCTTTATTGTCGGTCACAACTCGGTGGGATTTGAAGAATTCAATGGGCAAAAACGGAATATCAGTAAACTTGCCGACATTTTGTGGCCCTCTTTTCAAATGTTCGCAAAAAGCCCGATATACTTTGTTTTTTTGGTATTGGTAAGAAAAAATCTCAAGCGCCAAATGCTCGAATTCTTTTTCACAGGTGATATTGAAAATAGTATTTCGTAGACTGCTGTCCATGGTCAAGGGCAAAAATAGCCAAAATAAAAGCCCCGGTACCATAGGTGCCAGGGCCTTTGGACAGATTGTGTTTTTTGTTACTTGACGACCAATTTTCTGGTCATTGTCTTGTTTTGCTCGGTCACCTGAAGTACGTACACCCCAGGAACCAATCGAGATATGTTCAAAGTGTTGGTCGTAATGATGTCGGTCAAGACAATCTCGCCAAATACATCGTACACCGTTATTTTCTTAATGCCATTGGTGGCAGTGGTGATATAAATCTCATCGCCATAAGCTGGGTTGGGGTACATTTTGAAACCCTGCAACTCTTGTGGCTCTGGATTGTTCACAGTGACCAATTCTTGGCCCATGCTGAATAAAGGAATCACCATAATGAGAATTAAGTAGATTTTTTTCATACGCTTGATTTGGGATAAGCAAAGTAAAGATAGATAATCGCCTTACAATCAGACAGTAAATGTTGTGAAAGGCAATTTTTTGTATGTAAAGCCTGATTTTTTGCACAAAAAGGGTGTCAAGCCCATGAACTCAGCTAGAAAAACGGGAATCTTTGAAAAACTACTTGATGATTAGTTTTCGTGTGGCGACCTTGTCTTTTTCGAATATTCTAATGATATACACGCCTTTATCAAGGGTCGAAAGATTAAGCTCTATACCTAAAATGGTGGTTTGAAGTACTTGAGTGCCCAATACATCGAAAATCATGATTTTTTTGGGGGCATTCTCAGTGGTATTGATAAAAATCTTACCGTGGGTCACGGGATTGGGGTAGAGTTTTAACCCGTCTATATCACCCTTCGCCTGAGATTCTTGGGCGAATCCTAAGGAGCAAACAAAAAAGAAAGCAATTAAGTAAAAGTGCTTCATAAAGTACTGGTAACAAAGGGTATGCCACAAATATAGAAATTTTGCCTGCCCAACTCTTTTCAGGGAAAGAAAAACGCTACACTTTTCGATGAAATGCACAAAAAAGGCCCTGATGGTTACATCAGGGCCTTTTTGGCATGCAAACTAACTATAACTCAATTAATTTATTCCAACGGTCCAACCTGGACCCCAAGTGGCGACATCGGTTCCTGTGCCGTCACCTATGCCGGTCACAAGTTCTGATTCTGCAATACCACCATCAATCGAAGTATTCGTACCTACATTGGTAAAAGTTACATCGGTGAACGTCAATGTATCGTCTGTAATGTTTTGCGAAGTCGGAGTGGCCGCCTCATCATCATCAACAGAAATTCCGGTGTCCTTACCGATAATTTCAACATTGCTAAAGGTACCTTGGGTACCAGCTCTTAGCAAGAAGCCCCTAGTGCTGTCAGCTGTACTTTCACTTTCTATGGTTACATTGGTGACCGTAGGATTTGAGAATGTACCTGTTGCGTTGGTAAAATCGGTATTGAACCCATCGCATTCAAATGCTTCATCACCAATACCGTCACCTTGAAGAACATAAGCATCAGTGATTGTGCCTGAATATCCTTCCGTCCAGTCGATTGAATCATCTGCAGCGTTAACAACTACTATATTGCTGGCGTTTACGGTTCCGCCAAAAAATTCTACACCATCATCGTCGCCTTCAAATGCCTGAATATATTGTACTGTGGTTCCGTTTCCTACCCCATAGAAAGAGAAACCGTTGTTTTCAGATTGACCATCAGCAGCACCTCCAGAATATTCAACACGTACGTATCTCAATATACCTGAATTGTCATCAACTACATTACCGCCATAAGGCAGGTTTCCGATCTCAGAGGTTGAGGTAGCAGTACCTGTGACAGAGTTCAAAGGCGCCCTCCCCAAAAGAATAAGTCCGCCCCAGTCACCGGCTGAAGGAGAACTTGCTCCCGAAGTGAACACGATGGGATTTGATGCAGACCCATCGGCAATAATCTGCGCTCCCTGTGAGATGGCTAGATAAACGCTTGTCCCGGCTGCTTGTGCCGTAATGGTCGTTCCAGCAGGAATGGTAATGGTTGTACCACTGGCCATAATTGTCGCACCTGATAAAATATAGTTGATATCGGGGTCTAAGGTCAAATCTTCTGTGTACACACCACTTAAACGAACTTCAGTTTCACCCGGATTGGGATCAGGTTGGTTAGTAGTGTTGTTGGTTGTGGTGACACTGTTATCGTTGATAACAATATCGGCAGTATCGTCGCTTTCACAGGCAATCATTAGTGCAGCGGCTATACCTAAAAATAAAAACTTGTTTTTCATTGTTTTGAATTTAAAAGAATAATTAAAATTTATATTTAAGGGTTAGCCCTACGTTAACCCCAAGGTTATACTCGCGAATAATTATATCGCCACTTCCCGTACCTTCCCTAGTAAGGGTGATATCGGGATCTAATATGTTCATGGCGCTAAAATTGGCTTCGAAATGTTCTCCGATAGGATTTCGCCATACGAAGTTCAATGTAGGAACAGCATTTTCAACTATATTGCCCAGCGAACCTGCACCAAGGGCAAAAATCCGATCAGAGAAATATGAGAAAACAACTGTAGCACTAGGCTTATAGTTTTCGAATACGGGACTGAAGTTGATATCGGCATTGATAATTAACGGTGAGGCTCCTTCCAATTCATCAGAATCACGGTCAAATGAGGTGCCAAATGTATTTTCATCACCAGCTTCAATAGTTTTTAAATCTTGATTTGTGTGGGTGTATGCAGCATTCAAACCTAGAGAAAGGGTAGTGTTGTCATCTGTATCTTTTGCCAAATTTTTTCTCACTTCTACTTCAACACCAAATGCCTCGGCTCTATCCCCGGTTCTAAAAAATCTCTGGGTTCCAGTAGCATCAGCAGCAATCACTCGGTTCACGGGATCTTCTATCAATTTTCCAAAAGCGGCGATGGATATAATTTCCCCTCTTTCCAAGAACCATTCATATTTTAGATCAAAATTGTAGATGTTAGAGAAGTTGACCCCTTCACCATCACGACCACCAAATAAGTCAGGATTACCCCCCACACGTTGGGTCACATACTCATAGACAAAAGGTGCCACTTCTTTAAATTCTGGAAACGAAACTGTATTGCTAAATGAAAATCGAAGATTCATGTCTTCGTTCATTGCATATCTAACATTGAGGCTAGGCAAGAAAATGTTTTCATAGGCATCTCTGAAGCCAGGATCATTGGGCGGTAGGTTGATTACGTCATAAACTATTCTTTGACTGACCGATTCTGCCCTAATACCAGGTACAAATGTCCATTTTTCACCAGCATTCAATTCAGCGGATACAAATCCGGCATGAATATCCAAATTTCCTTTATAGGTGTTATCAGATAAACCTGGTCTGTTTATAGACCCTATTTCATCATTGATGGGCCTTAGGTTTCTAATTTCGTATAGAGCACCTTCCCTACCGGTCAAACTACTGTTCTCGAGGGTAAAGAACGAATCAAAATTATTGACATCTGGTATGGGCGTGGTTCTATCAAAAATACGATAGCCATAACGAATACTATTGAAACGACGTTCTTTTCTTCTGCCACTGTAACCGAAGTTCAGTTTCACCTTTTCAGAGACTTTGTACGAAACATTTGCAAAACTGTTCAATTCATCATCTTCGATACTCTGAAAGAAACGTTGGTTTTCGAAAGCAGTGTTGGTGAAGAAAACAGGATTGGTATTTGGGTCATTGTCCAAAGCCAGTTGATAATTCTCGACCGTCAATCGTTTTCGGTCCGGTTCATCAGAAAAAACTTTGTTGAAACCTACTCCCCAATCCATAGTCCATTTTTCATCAAATGAATGCTGACCCGTCAGCTGGTTCACAAAAATCATGTCTTGATTGAACTGAATGTTCTGTACAAAAAAACCATCATCTGAGGTTATACCATCACGGTTAAAACCATTACCTTCTACCCCATAGTAGCTGACCGCATCAGTAGAGCTGTTGACAAACAATGAGCTATACTTTACTTTGTGATCGTTGTTGATTCTGAAGGTAAGGTTACCCAAGGCCGTGGTCGTGGTCTTGTAGGCAAATTCTTGTACGTTTGGAAAATCAAATTTTAATACATTGGTAAAATCTCTCGCTGGTCCTTCCCATAGTTCGTAACCATTGC
>JANQOD010000377.1 GCA_028289745.1 Allomuricauda sp.
CAGTTCGAGGTTGACGAGATCATCGAAAAGATGAAGGAGCGACTTCCTGAAAACATCAATAATGAGCCCCTAAAACAGCGGTATTTCTTACGACAGTCAGAATTTGCAAACATTCAAAAAGTAGATTTCGGTTTTGAGAAATCGACCATTGAAGAGTTGAACAAAGAACTTATCGATAGTATCGCATTGGCCATCCCCAGAAATTCGTACCATTATAAGGAGACCTTGGGCGATTTTTACAAAACGAACAAAGATGTTAAGGTAAATGTGCTGAAAGCTGCCGAATTGTATGACAAAAAGGATGTCAACTCTTTTGAAGATTTAGGCAAGCGCATGGAAACCATGTTCAAGAAAAATGTAAAACCAGATTCATATTTAAAAATCAAATCTGGGATTTTCAGCCAAAAGGTACAGGTAGAGGAAATTTTGGAGGAAACCGAATCAGAGGAAGCCGAAATGGTCGAAAAAGAAATACAACGCGACACCATTTCAGGCTTGGTCGATGGCCAAAAATGGATTCTTGACGAGCTGCTGCAAGAGGTATACCACCAAGAAGACAGTAAACTCGATTTGATAGAAAAAACCCGAAAGTACGAATTTGAACTAATGGGTTATACCGATATTGATGATGCCGGGGTATATGTCATCGACTTCAAGCCCAAAGGCGGTGCTGATTTTAAAGGCAGGCTCTATGTGAATATAGATGATTTTGCCGTGATGCGCATCGACTTTGAAAACCTAAAAAATCTACGAAACTTTAGACTGTTGGGCATTTTTTACCGTGAGACCCTCTATAAGGGCACCATGCGCTTTGCCAAGCTGTCGAACGGTAGGTATGACCTAAAATTTGCAGATTTCAGCTTTGGTCGCTGGTTTCGATTAGATAGACCACTTGATGTCATTGAAAAGAACAAAAATGTCAAAGGTCGCAGAAAGCAGAACGAATTGCGGTTAAATGTAGATTTTCGAATGCAGAACATCAACAAATGGGAGTTTGTCGTTTTTGAAAATAACTTGATCGACCAATTGCAGTTCGAGGCATTTACCGAAGACAAAAGTGTGGAAGCAACGTATATGCCCAACTATGATCCCGAATTCTGGAAAGGGCATAATATCATGGAACCCAATCAGGCCATAAGAGAATTCACCAGTAAGGAAGAAACAAATTAACGTCTTGGCAAAAACACCTCGGCCATCATACACCTGGCCGAACCACCGCCACAAGTTTCAATAGTATCAAGAGGACTATGAATGATACCACAATGTTTTTCGATGGCGTTGATTTGGTCAGGTCGTAAACTATTGTAAGCCGCAGCACTCATGACCATGAACCGTTGGTCATCATCCCCGATCACCTGTAACATGTTACCGGCAAAATGGTGCATCTGTGCTTCGGTGATCTCAATGATCTCCTTACCATCTTTTTTGATGTGTTCGACCACATTTTTTCGTTCATTTTTATCATCGATGGTACTGAGACAGATAACAACAAAAGTCTCGGCCATGGCCATCATCACATTGGTATGGTAAATGGGCAAACGTTCACCATTGACCGTTTGGTTGGCGGTAAAGATTACCGGAAAACAATCAAAATCTTCACAAAACTCAATGAAGAGCCCCTCATGGGCACGTTCAGAAAGGGCACAGTAGGCCTTTTGGTTCACCCGGTCTTTTAAAATACTGCCCGTACCCTCTAAAAAAATACCATCTTCTTCGGCAGAAGTATAATCCACTATAGTATCAATTCGAAAACCCTGCTCTTCAAGGATCTCGAAGATATCGTCTCTACGTTCCTTTCTTCGATTTGTGGCGAACATCGGGTAGATCGCTACCGTTCCATTCGAATGAAAAGACACCCAGTTGTTCGGAAATATCGAATCGGGCGTATCGACTTCCTTTCTATCATCAACGACTATTACATTCACCCCCTTTTCCCTCAACGCTGCCACAAAATCATCGAACTCTTGTTGGGCACGTGTATTTATGGTCTGGTCTTGAACATTCAAGTTTTCCATGAAATAGTTGTTGACAGCCGTTTGTTCGTTCATTCGAAACCCAACGGGCCTGATCATCAAAATACTATCGGTTATCTGCATTTTATATTTCTGAATTGAAAAGCTACTAATTACTGGCTGTCTGCCGACAAGGGCAGGCAAAATGACTTTATTCCCTCTCCAAGGGCATGGTACTGCATCTCAAAAGACCACCCTGTTTCGAAATCTCTGCATAGGGTATTTCTTCGACGGTAAAGCCATGATCTCTCAGCCAGTTATTGAGACGGGTAAAACCACGTTCAGAAACCACCACCTCAGGAGAAATGGAAAACACATTACTGAACATCTGGTACATTTCATCGGCGGTAATTTCAAAAACATTTTCTTTTCCGAAATAATCGACCAACCATAGGTATTCATCCTCAATCAAAAAACCGTTTTTATGTATGATGGCCTTGCCTTTTCCGATAGGTTGAAAACAACAATCTAAATGCAGTGCATTTTCTTTTGGATGCTCTATCGATTTTCTAAGCTCAAATGACTTCACCTTTTTGGCAGGGAACATTTTTTTGATATACTCAACTCCCTCCCAATTGGTTCTTGCAGTGATATAATCAGGATAATCATGACCGGTATAAGTGCCGATAAAGATATGGTCGTTCCAGGGCATTACATCACCTCCTTCAATATGTACTTCTTCGGGTGGATATAAAATATTATCGGGATGTATATATTCGAGCACATGTAGAATGGCTTCGAATTCTTCCTCCCTATGCGGAAGTATATTGGCCTTTATCAATTTATCCTCAATCACAAAAGCAATGTCCCTTGAAAATATTTGGTTGCAGTCTTTCAGCACTTCAGGGCGAAAAACCTGCACACCATGTTTCTCGAAAACTTGGGCAAAAGCATCCATCTCTTTGACCATATCTTCTTCTTTTGGGTAGCTGCCCGCCAAAATATGCTGCAATGATTTGGGATCATAGGCATCTTCTGGTCTGGGCACAGGGCCGCTGCTCTCAGCCGTACCCAAGACCACCGCTTTCAGTGGCGCGATTTCATCCTTGACGTTCAATTTCAACATGGATAATAAATTGTTTTGGCAAATATAGAATATAAACAGAGCCCGCTTTCAATCAATGAAAACGGGCTTCTTGATTTTGAAATACTATTTCATCGCTTATTAAGAGGAACAAAAGGCCTATGGTTTTCACCGATATAAATCTGTCTTGGCCTACCGATAGGTTCTTTTTTCAATCGCATTTCGCGCCATTGGGCTATCCAACCGGGCAACCGGCCAAGTGCGAACATAACGGTAAACATATCGACGGGGATACCCATGGCCCGATAGATGATTCCTGAATAGAAATCTACGTTGGGATACAATTTTCGCTGAACGAAATATTCGTCTTCCAAGGCTTCTCTTTCAAGTCCCTTGGCGATTTCGAGTATGGGATCTTCGATGCCCAAATCTCCCAATACCTCATCAGCTGATTTTTTGATGATTCTCGCACGAGGGTCGAAGTTCTTGTAGACACGGTGACCAAAGCCCATCAACCTGAAGGGATCGTTTCTATCTTTCGCCTTGGCCATATATTTTTTGGTATCTCCGCCGTCTTCTTTTATGGCCTCCAACATCTCTAGAACTGCCTGATTGGCACCACCGTGCAGCGGCCCCCAAAGCGCCGAAATGCCCGCCGATAATGATGCAAAAAGCCCTGCATGTGAAGAACCGACAATACGTACGGTCGATGTAGAGCAGTTTTGTTCATGGTCGGCATGTAATATCAATAGCTTATCCAGCGCATCGATCACAATTTTATTCTTTTTGTATTCTTTGTTGGGCTTTTTGAACATCATTTTGTGAATGTTCTCTACATAACCCAATGAGTCATCACCATAATCTAATGGAAGACCCATTTTCTTGCGCATCGTCCATGCGACCAATACAGGGAATTTGGCCAAAATGCGAACGATTGAACTATACATTGCCTCTTCAGAGGAAACATCGACAGAAGATGGATTGAACGCCACCAAGGCACTGGTCAATGAAGACAACACCCCCATAGGGTGCGCAGACTTCGGAAAACCATCCAAAATCTTTTTCATTTCCTCATCGACATGTGATTCAGCCTTGATATCCTCATCGAATTTTTCGAGCTGCTCTTTGTTGGGAAGCTCTCCAAAAATCAACAAATAAGCCACTTCCAGAAAATCAGCCCTTTCGGCAAGCTCTTCGATCGAATAGCCCCTATATCTCAGAATTCCCTTTTCCCCATCTAAAAAGGTAATGGCACTTTCACAAGATCCGGTGTTCTTATAGCCTGGGTCAAGGGTCACCAGACCGCTCAGGCCCCTAAGGGTTTTTATATTGACTCCCAATTCGTTTTCTGTGCCTTCTTCTACGGGAAATTCGTACCTGTTCCCGTTGTATTCGAGTATCGCTTTATCTGACATTTTATGACTTAAATGATTAATTTTTTCGAGATTTAAAATTACGAAAAAGCAAGGGCTTTAACAATTTTCAACTGTGCTTTAAGTATTATTTAAGATGGGCCTTTCAATTGCGGAATCTCACAGTTGATAAAGGTTTTCATAATATCGGTCGACCGATTTTTTCCAAGTGAAACGCTTTCTTTTGGCATTGGCCTTTATTTTTTTCCAGGTTGCAGGGTCGTTTTGATAAACATCCAATGCCAAATCAAAGGCAGCCAACATATTGGTGATTTTTTCGTCGAAGGTCTTGCCATCAAAACTGAAACCTGTTTTCATGTGCTCGACCGTATCTTTGAGACCTCCGGTATGATGTACCAAGCAAGGTGTGCCATTTCTCATGGCCAACATCTGACTAATGCCACAGGGTTCAAAAAGGCTGGGCATGAAATACAGGTCTGATTCCAAGTACATCGAATCGATCAGGCTTTCTGATTGCCCGTTGGTAAAAATGAAGTTTTGGTGTTTGTAGCTCAGCTCACGAAAAAGCTCTTCATATTCCGGTGCCCCTGTGCCCAACAATATAAAAATGCCATCAACGGGTTTTAGACGTTGCAATAATTCTTCAAAAGCCTCTGGTGAGCGTTTGAAGAAGTAAAACTTTTGCTCGGTCAAACGCGCAACGCTTGAGGCTATGAATCTTGGACGATTGCCCACATATTGCATAATCTTTTCTCCTGTATGGGCCAAAAAGTCTGCCTTGTACTTCTTTGATTCTTCCTGTAGCCATTTGAAAATCGCCTTTACCGTATTTCGATAGATATGGCCTTTTGCCTCGATATTGATGTTTTTATAATTGCACCCGTTGAGTATGCCAAAAAGTCGCCCTTGTTTGTTGGCCATCTGTAGGTCTTTTTCCAATCCTTCACCACCTATGAACTCAGGAGGTGAACTCGGTTTTATCACATCTTCTTTGTAGGAAGGTGAAACGGTATGCACCGCATCGGCGAATCGAATGCCCACGGCCATCAAATTGATGCAGTCTTGATAGCGGGGATCTTTCAACCCGTCATAATCTATGGGTATCTCGGGGAACCAGTGCTGCAGTGAAGAATAATTGTCTTCGAAAGGGCGAATGCCTTGAATGGCCAAATTATGGATGCTGTAAACAAATCTTATATTTTGAAGATTCGCGTAATCTCGATGGTATGCCCTGTGAAAAAGCAACAGACTGGAATGCCAATCGTGCAGGTGTACCACATTCACCTGACCAAATGCATTCACTTTAATGGCCTCGGCAACGGCCGTACAAAAAATGACATATTTTATGAAGTCTGTAAAAAAAGGTTCTTCCGAATCATCATGATAAATATGGGCGATACCGCCCGCTTCGATCTCAGGGTGGTGGATCACGTAATGATGTATATTTTGAAACGCTTTCTTTGGGGGTACCTCATAGAGTTCCGCAGCATAACGAAGGCCCCTAAGGTCAACGTGCAATGTGGTCATCAATCTGCCTTTCTGATGCAACCTTCCATAAGAGGGTACCACCACATGGGCACTATCGCCCTTTTCGGCAATCTGTCTCGGCACGTCACGAACCACATCACCCATACCCCCCGCCTTACAGTTGGGTATGGCATCATTCTCTGCAGCTACAAATAGAAAGTTGTTCATAATATGAGGGTGTACACGATTATCGAATCTTTTGTCAAAGATACGGCAGTACCTTTGAATCACTGATCAACAAAATAAATGCGGGCAAAATACGCATTTCCAAAATCAGGGAAACTTTTCGATGTTATCAAAAAGTAATGCAATCTATATTTTTTGGCAAACGAAGCGCTGCCGCGAAAAAATAGCCCACAACTTATTGTACAACAAGGTGATACGCCAAAATTACCCACAAGAATCAAAAATAAAGCGTACATTTAGTTAGAAATGGTATCTGCGGGCTCATACAAATCTTCGGTAACTGAACGCTTAGAGCAACAGTTTAAATTTGAGAAATTGATTTCTCAATTCTCGACCAGGTTTATTAGCCTTCCCCCAAATAAAATTGACGCTGAAATCAATAGGTCACTAAGGTTCTTGACCGAGTTCATGGATGTTGATTATAGTTGTTTGAACAGTTATTCAGATGTGACGGGATTGTCTTCGACCACACATTTCTATGCCGGGCCTGCCTTGAAATCTTTCGTAACCCATGAAGATTTCAGGGAAATTCCCATGAGTGAATTCCCATATGTCATGAGCGAGATTTTCAATCATGGCATGGTATGTATCAGTGATGTCGATTCACTGCCACAAGAAGGCAAGAACATAAAAAAATTCATGAAAGATTTTGGATTGCAGTCCATTCTATACACTGCCCTGGTAATCGATGAAAAGCTCATCGGTGCCCTTGGCTTTGATTCGTACACCAAAAAAATTGATTGGTCGGCCAAATATATCAGTCGCTTGAAATTGATAGGGGAGATTTTTGCCAATGCACTCATGCGCAAAAAAAATCAAGAAGAATTGGCCAAAGCGCACCGGCAATTGGAAATTCTCAAAAACCAATACAAAAATGAAAGCGAATACCTGCAAGAAGAAATCAAGATAGAACATAATTTTGATGAGATCATCGGTAAGAGCGGTTCCCTCAAAAAAACGCTCAAAAAGGTTGAACAAGTGGCCCCTACCGATAGCACTGTCTTGATACTGGGCGAGACGGGAACAGGAAAAGAGCTGATAGCCAGGGCAGTACATAAAAACAGTGTACGCAGTGACCGACCCCTGATCAAAGTCAATTGTGCGGCCTTACCTACCTACCTCATTGAAAGCGAATTGTTCGGACACGAAAAGGGGGCCTTTACCGGGGCCATCAACCAACACATCGGCCGATTTGAAATGGCCCATAAGGGCACCATCTTTTTGGATGAAATCGGTGAAATGCCCCTAGAACTCCAGGTAAAACTACTAAGAGTTTTACAAGAGGGCGAGTTCGAACGTATCGGTAACCCAAAGACCATGAATGTAAATGTAAGGGTCATTGCCGCTACCAATAGAGATTTGTTGAAAGAAGTTGAAGCCGGAAACTTTAGGCAAGACCTATACTACCGATTAAATGTCTTTCCTATTGATGTACCACCGCTACGGAAGCGTATGGAGGATATTCCCTTTTTGGTACGCCAGTTTGTAAGCAAAACAGGGAAAAAAATTGGCAAATCGATAGATACCATTCCCGACAGCTTCATCTCAAAACTGCGGCAACACTATTGGCCCGGTAATATCAGGGAGTTGGAAAACATAGTGGAACGGGCCGTTATCACCTCTCAAAGCAGTGTGCTGAGCCTAAAAGATGCACTCATAAATTCAAAACCGGTACCTGAACAATTGAGCGGTTCATTGCAAGACGTTGAAAAAAAGTACATTCTCAAAGTGTTGAACGCCTGTAATTGGAAAATCGAGGGCCAAAGTGGGGCCAGCCATGTTTTGGGGCTCAACCCAAGTACCCTACGCTCTAGAATGTTGAAACTTGGGCTCAAGAAAGAACTTTCCGCCCACGGCCATCACCCTATCTAAAAACAGCTTTTCTTTTCTTTTGATTTTTCCGCTAAATATAGCGGAAACCACTATATATCACGGCTTCCCTACAAGAAATCATAATTCCATATAACATTTAAAATTATGATTGTCAATTAGTTAAGGCAATCAATGTCATTTGGCATGCCAATTGGCAAGGGTATGTTGTCAAAAAAGTAATGAATGACAGCACTAATGGCCAAAG
Organism: Allomuricauda sp.; assembly: GCA_028289745.1. Classification (GTDB taxonomy): domain Bacteria; phylum Bacteroidota; class Bacteroidia; order Flavobacteriales; family Flavobacteriaceae; genus Flagellimonas_A. The sequence goes on from JANQOD010000377.1 coordinate 8,200, forward strand.
TAGAGGTAAGGGGAAACAAACGGAGTGAATTTATAAAAATCATGCAAGAGGTAGCCATAAAAACAAAAGAAAAATACAACTGTGAACAATTTGAAATCTATCAACATCTGGAAAATGAAAATGTTTTTTCATTCTTCAGTATCTGGAAAAACCCCAACGATTTTCGAAAGCATCTGGAATCAGATCAATTTTCGATGTTGCTCATCGCTTTAAAACTACTCAGAAAAAATCCTGAGATACGCTATTTCAAGAATCAAATGGGCATGGGCCTGCGCGGGCTCATACAGCTAAGGGATATTCTCGGAACGAAACAAAAAAATTATTGAACAATACCTGTAAAAAGAAGAATGAATGAACCATTTATTGGAAGAGTATTGGGAAGACCTTAAATGGGAAGCCCTAATGACCTGGGAAAGACTGACCCTAACAGATCTTGATCAAGTTGCCGGCAATATCGCCAAGCTCGAAAAATTGATACAGAAAAAATATGGCCACAGTTTATGGGAAAGCAAAAAACAAATTATCGCCCTGATCCAGAGGTATGATAATCTGGCATTTTTGGCAGCCTGTGACCAGTTGAAGGAACAGTTGCCAAAATTTTGGCCTGACCTGAATACGAACGACATAGTTCACATCAACTGTAGTAGAACAAGATTGTTGCATATGATCAAGAAAAAGGGAAGGTCAAGAGAACAAGCAATGGAAGAGGTCAACCGGTTCTTAAGACAATTCATCGACTGAATCAAAATTCGAGAACAAGATTCGAACAAAAACATTATCAACAAATCACTAGTAGTAATCATTAAAACCAAAAGTTATGAGTGAAATTTTAAATGGATATTGGAACGAGCTTAAGGGAGAGGCTCAAAAAGCATGGGGCAAATTGACCCACAACGAACTTGACCAAGTAGCAGGTGATGCCAAGAAACTCGAAGGTCTTCTGCAACAGCGGTACGGCCATTCGATTGAGGAAGCACGAAAGGAAGTAGCCAAACTTCAAGCACGTTATGACAACATGGCCTCTGCCGGAGAATGGAACCAGCTCAAAGGAAAAATGCAAAAGTATTGGGGAATCATAACAGAGAATGATGCCGACAAAATCAATGGCAGCAAAACGCGATTGGTCGGCCTCTTGCAAGAAAGACTTGGCAAATCAAGAGCACAGGCCTTAGAGGAAGTAGACCATTTTTTGAAAGAAATCTCGTAATCACAAAAACGCATCCCCGAAAAAAACGGGGATGCTTTTCGCTAACACTATAAACCAGAAATCATGAAAACAAGAATAATCAATTGGGTGGTGGTCATTGTACCGGCCCTACTGCTGATGGTCAGCTGTAATTCCATCAAAAATTTGAAAACCGTGGTCGAATACGATAAACAGGCAAACTTCAATTCTTATAATTCCTATAAGTTCTTAAATGAAGTTTCCGTTTCTGACACGCACGATAATTACAGTACCGAGAACAAAAGAACCTTTGAAAACTCAATTCACGAACAATTGAAAAACAAGGGCTTGGAAGAAACCGAAACACCTGACCTCTACATCAACTTTTTCGTGTTGGACAGTCACGAGTCAAAAAGTATTACGAGAACAACGTATCGGGATCAACAATATGGCGGTATGATGCACTTAGATACGTACATAAAAGAGTATGAACAAGGTACGTTGATCATTGACATTGTCGATGTATCGACTAAAAACTTGGTGTGGAGAGGGCTTGCAACTGGTGTTATCACTGGCAAGCAAGAAGATATGCAAAAAACCATTGACGAAGCGGTAAGGGCCATTGTGTCAAAATACCCGCCAAAAGTTTGATCAAGAACACAGCCACTTAAAAAAGAGAAAATGAAATCTAAAAGAAAAAATTGGTGGATGTACCTCTTACGTGGAGTTTTGTTCATCATCGTTGCGATATTGATCTTCAGAAATCCATTGGCCTCATTAATGGGCCTAACATCGGTAATCGGGTTTTTAACACTCTTCACGGGAATAATCTTCGTGATGGGAAGCATCAGTGTCAGAAAGCTCTACAACAAATGGGGGTGGACATTGGCATTGGGAATTTTGGATATTCTATTGGGCGGTGCACTGCTGTTCTCCCCTGCTTTGACGGCCCCTTTATTGATAATCTTCATCGGCGTTTGGACCGTCGCCATAGGGATGATGGAATCTGGTCTTTCTTTGGGGCTTAAAAAATTAAGGTTCAAAAAATGGTGGGTGCTCCTTATTATGGGGCTATTGTCCATTCTATTTGGGGGCCTCATCATATTCAAGCCTTTGATTGGGGCACTGTCGGTGACCATGTTCATGGGTATGCATTTTTTGTTCTACGGAAGTTATTTGATCGCCAAAGGCTTCCAGAAAGAGGAAATACCCACTCCGACACCAAAGACCATTCAAGAATAGATCGATTTGTCAGCGATAAAGCCAAAAGGAATGAGGAGAGATATGCTATGCATTACGGAAATCATCCGTAAAATGGAAAAATCAGAATACAATGGTGGTGAAGCCCCGGTCAAGTTTAAAGTAAAGGGCTATTCACAAAAGACCGTCGACTACCATATTCAATTGTTGAAAGATGCCGATTTCATCAAAACGGGCATGAACCCCCAAAATAGGGAATTGCCCACACGACTCACTTGGAAAGGCCATGAATACGTACTGCAAGCACTGAACAGTACGGTCAATGTAGTGAAGGAGGGGATCGACGTAGTTGAAGATTTAATGTAAGACTCCTTTTTTGATTCCCCTGGATATAGCCAGTTGGTCTATATTTCAGGGGAATTTTTCTAAAACATTTGTTATGTATAGATTGAAAATACTCATAATCGTGGTCTTCGTCGCACTACAGGCCCAGGGCCAAATCGTCAATGTAGAGTCATTGCGAAAGGTGACGGACACCTCTAAATGGTCGGGTAATGTGGGCGTTGACTTAAGTCTTATAAAAAATAGGAATGACATCTTCAATATCACCAATAGAACACATTTACAGTATCAAAACAAAAAAAATCTGTTTTTGGTGGTCACCAATCTGAATTTTCAACAACTCGATAGCAGTAAATTTGTGAACAGCGGCACCATACATCTGCGCTACAACTATAAGTTCAAGCCAAAAATGGCATGGGAGTTTTTTACCCAGTCGCAATATGACGCGATTTCAAACATTGACTTCAGGGGCCTTATGGGTACCGGCCCCAGGTTCAAATTCGGGACTTCTGAAAAGTATAAATTCTATTTGGGCACATTGGTCATGTACGAGTATGAGAAATCTACGGAAACCTTTGGCACTAATATAAATAGGGATATCAGGGGAAGTGGGTACTTATCTTTCAGTTTGTATCCTTCAAGCCAAGTTTCAGTGGTCAGCACCACTTATTATCAGCCAAGACTTTCTGCATTTCGTGATTATAGGATTTCAAGTGAGACCTCCCTGGCCTTTGAAATATTTAAAGGCTTGGGGTTTAAATCAACTTTTAGTCTACTGTTTGATGCCTTTCCTCCATCAGATATACCCCAAACACAATACACTTGGACAAACGGGATAGTCTACACTTTTGACTGAACAAAAAACCACTGGATTGACCAGCGGTTTTTTGTTTACAATAAAATCAGTGGGTGTTACTTCACCTTAAAGGCCTTCTCTTGTGGGTAATAGGCCACATCGCCCAATTCTTCTTCGATACGTAGCAATTGGTTGTACTTGGCCATACGGTCGCTACGCGAAGCAGAACCCGTTTTGATTTGGCCCGTGTTCAATGCTACTGCCAAATCGGCGATGGTATTGTCTTCAGTTTCACCAGAACGATGCGACATTACTGAAGTATAGCCCGCATTCTTGGCCATGTTCACCGCGGCAATGGTCTCGCTCAAGGTACCTATCTGGTTTACTTTGATCAATATTGAATTGGCAATACCATTTTCGATACCTCGTGAAAGCCTT
>JANQOD010000353.1 GCA_028289745.1 Allomuricauda sp.
CATGAGCATTACGGAGGTCTGTTATGAAAGTGGATTCAACAACTTTTCACATTTCAATAAATCGTTTAAGGCCTTTACCGGTCAAAATCCTTCTGAATACCGCAATCAATTGAAAGCGGTATTGCAGTGATAAAAAATCTTTCAGAAGAGCGTATTAGATTGCCATTGCCCGATGCCGATATTTGGTATTCCCCTAACTTTCTTATGGGCGACCAAGCAGACCATTATTTTAAAACACTCAAGAACACCATTGTCTGGCAACAAGACAATATCACCGTATTTGGCAAAACCTATCCACAACCAAGACTGACCGCCCTGCATGGAAACAACGGTAAATCTTATTCGTACTCAAATGTGACGATGCGCCCCAGACCATTTACGAAAGAACTGCTTGCCATCAAACAAAAAGTTGAGACAATGGCCAATGTAGCTTTCACCACTTGCCTTTTGAATTTGTACAGGAATGGTAGGGATAGCAACGGTTGGCATGCTGATGATGAAAAGGAATTGGGCAAAAATCCGGTTATCGCTTCGGTCAGTCTAGGAGCGGAACGCTACTTTCACCTACGGTATAAAAAAGATAGATCCCAAAAGCAAAAACTGCTTTTGCAGCACGGAAGCCTTTTGTTGATGCAAGGTGAGACACAGCATTATTGGCAGCATCAACTGCCCAAGACCGCAAAGAAGATCGGTGATAGGATAAACTTGACATTTAGGGTCATCAAGTGAAGTGGGCCAATAAAAAATCGGTTCAAAGAACCGATTTTTTGATCCCATCTTCAGAAGAAACCTTCGCTGCCTTTAGCACATTGTGGGATACCGTACTAATCTCCTTGCATCCAGCTTCCTACTATTCACTTAACTTCAAATCTTATGCCAAGGTATGATCAATCGACCATTTTCCCATTTTTTGGACGAAAAGCAGTATCAGGTTTATTGATTGTACTCTATATTGATTTGATCATGATATTGAAAAGAGGGGTCAGGGGGCTCATCACCACTTGGTTTTGTCGATAATGTATTTCAAAAACAAAAAGGGGGGTGCCAACTTTCTAAACGAACAGGTCAATGGGCCTTCATTGAGTATCAGTTTTTATTCACCCTGTACGTAATGTTCTTATTGGTAATCACAGTTCGGCGGCCTATGGCAAAAGTAAATCTTGCGTTGTCTGAAATGGCAGTGACGCCATTGAACCTGTATTGGTCGCTCCCAAGGGAGATAGCCGTTGAAATCGGTACCTCGTCATTGAAAAGGCCATCATTGTCAGTGTCTACAAGTAGTTGGGGGGCATAGGCCGTACTAAAGCCGGTGACCCCGACCATGTCTACCCTGATGTCGATAGCACCCAGGTCAACAGAACTACCAGAAGTGTTCGATTCACTGACCCTCCACACCCTATCCAACCTGGCATGGGTAGAATTGGTCGGTATGTCTGAAGTATTGTTCAGGAAAAGTGACCCGTCATCGTGTCCCCATATTAAAAATTCGTTATCCCCCATATCTGTAGGCCCTGATACCCTTACAATACCGGTGCCCTGGGCATCGGTATGGAGGTTTGATGCATCAATCCTGCCTATTCCCGCCACGTCATGGTCAAAATTGCCATTCACTGCATCATCTTCATCATAGACATCGACATTGATACCTATACCACCATATTTTGAACTGAGATAATTGTCAACGATTATCCGTTGGGCATCGTTCAAACGGCCACTGTACAATATAATCTCGAAAAAGTCACCGCTCGCTTCGTCGGCATTGTTGCTGTTCCTGCCAATCCTGTTATAGGGGATGCCTGCCGCAGCCGAACCCACACCCAGTATCTGCGAGGAACCGTTTACCTGTACAAGTATATTGTTCTGTCCCCCGTTCTTATGGTAAGAGATTATCGAGTTGGTTCCAAAAGGGGAGGATATCGCGGTAGAATAATCGCCTACCCCATATCGGGTAAAGCCAACACGTCCCGTATTCGACCATTGTTCTACCCGCAATGAATGGGAGCCGTTGTCGAACAGGGAGTTTGATCGTCCGCTGTTCACAGGGTTCAGTACAAAAAAGGCACTTGCATTTGAAAAAGAGCCTGAAATGGCGCCTACCATGAATTGTGCCGTGGAAAGGGACGCATTGAAATTGACGGCACTGAAGGTCCCCGAGGTATTGTACGTGGGCCTGTTCGCCCCAGATTGTGTAAAATTGTTCAAATGACCGCTATGGTCGGCCCACAAAGATATTTGGGAACCATTTGGGGGGTTGTCGGTCTGGTCACCATCAGCATCAACGTCCGTAGCACTCAACCATATCTCCAGACTAGAGCTACCATCATCAGATCCGACACCACCGGGGCCGGTCTGTGACCACCCAATTGTGCCCATCAAGACGGACATCAGGACAAAAAGAATCCTTTTAGGCTCCATGTTCAAGTTATATCAATGTATATGAACCGGTCAAATAACCGGCCCATCCCATAAACCTACTGAATATAAGGCCCAATGCATAACAATTGTTGCATAACATAAAGTTTTTGGTGTCTAAGTGCTTTTGCCCTATGCCAACGATACTACCGCTTTCATTTTGTACCGTTGCTTTTCTACCACAAAAAACCGAAAAGACACAAAAGCTCGTCAGTCAATTAGATGGGAATCAAAAAAAGCAAAATGCCAGGGATATGATAAATGTGTCGATTTTTTCTTGCGGTTCGTATTCGGTAAATGAAAGTTTATGGAAAAAGATTTTGATTTACCATAGGATACCCATTGACCGGTTTTTGACCTGATTGCATCATTGGCAAGAACTAGATTGGCTGAAAAACAAAAAGAGCAACAAGAATGCGCATAATGGAAATTTTGCCAAAAATAGCATAGCGGTTTTAAACCAATGTTAAATTCAAACCCAATATTCTAGAGGAAATCGGATATTGCAGCATGAATAAGACCAAACGGCGATTTCTAAAAATATTTAGTTGGGCGTTAGGCGTACCCTTGGTATTGGTCATTCTTTTCATCAGCCTGGTTTATTTCGGTGCTTGGGGGAAAATTCCGACCAAAAGGGAACTGGCCGATTTTCAGTACCAAAGGGCTTCTAGGGTCTATTCGGCAGATAGTGTGCTGATCGGCAAATTCTATCACTACGACCGTCAGCCGATTGTCTATGAGCAGTTTCCCGATCACTTGGTCAATGCTTTGGTCGCCATTGAAGATGAAAGGTTTTATGAGCACAAGGGGGTCGACACCAAGAGCCTCTTGAGGGTCTTCTTCAAAACACTACTGCTGCAAGACGTTGCCGCTGGTGGGGGAAGTACCCTGACCCAACAACTCGCCAAGAACCTATATCCCCGTAGGGATAGAAAAAAAGCCAACATTGCCGTGAACAAAATCAAGGAAATGATCATGGCCAAACGCCTCGAAAAGGTGCTTTCAAAAAAGGAAGTCGTCACGCATTACCTCAACACCGTTTCCTTTGGCGGCAATACTTTTGGTGTTGAAAGCGCTTCCCTCAAGTTCTTTGACAAACCCACCAAACACCTCGCTATTGAAGAGGCAGCCGTTTTGATCGGTATGCTAAAGGCCACACATGGGTACAATCCCAAGCTATTTCCTGAGAAAAGTCTTGCTCGTAGAAATTTGGTGTTCTCGGCCATGGCCAACAACGATTTTATCTCCAAAGAAGAGAAAGACAGTTTGGCTCTACTACCCCTAAGCCTAAATTATAGGGACTATGGCCATAATCAGGGCATAGCCCCCTATTTCAGGGAAGCCGTCAGAAAAGAACTGTTGCAATGGTCAAAAAAATTCAATGGCAAAGAACCGGTCAATATTTATACCTCAGGACTCAAGATCTACACCACCCTTAACCATGAGATGCAGCTATTGGCCGAGAAGACCATGCAAGCACACATGCAATCACTTCAACATGCGTTTGAGAAAAGTTATGGAAAGAATGCGCCATGGCTGGTCAATAAAGACCTCATTACAAAGCAAGCTAAAAAGCTGCCCATTTATAAGCGATTGAAGGATTCTGGTATGACAGAAGGCCAAATCTGGAATTCGCTTTCCCTTAAAAAACCCATGAAACTGCACTTTTGGGAGGGTGAAGAAAAAACCACTGCCAGTACGCTCGACAGTATTTGCCACTACATGAAATTCTTGAATGTGGGCTCACTCGGCATCGACCCCAACAATGGCGCCGTCAGAACATGGGTCGGTGGCATTGACTATGCCCATTTCAAATACGACCATGTCTCACAGAGCAAACGCCAGGTAGGTTCTACCTTTAAACCCATAGTATATACGGCCGCCCTTGAAAAAGGGTTGGATCCTTGTGGACATATTTCGGCAAGGGAGGTAGAGTATAAGAATTTGGAAGGATGGAGCCCTAGTAATTCCAGTGCCGAAAATGAGACCTATCTCAATTATTCCATGAAGGAAGCCCTGAGCAAATCTGTGAATACCATAGCCGTAAAGGTGCTTGAAAAAACTGGGATTGGTACCGTTATCGAACAAGCACAGAAAATGGGCATCGAAGAAGAACTGCCCCAAAAACCCTCTTTAGCGCTCGGCACCGGTGAAATCAAGATCATTGAATTGGCCGGGGCCTACTCGAGTTACGTAAACGCCGGTAGACCAGTGGCTCCCATGTTCATTACTTCAATTGCCACGGCCAATGATTCGATCTTGCAATCTTTTTCGCCCGAGGTACATGATGAAAGGGCCTTTTCTGAAGAAACCCGCGAAATGATGCTCGAAATGATGAAAGCTACCGTAAATAAGGGCACAGCCTCTAGAATTCGGAATGTTTATGCCCTAAAAAATGATGTCGCGGGCAAAACCGGTACCACACAATACAACAAAGATGCATGGTTTGTGGCCGTAATGCCCAAAATGGTGCATGTGAGCTGGGTAGGGCTTGACAACCATGAAATAGGTTTCAAAAGCACCCATCTGGGCCAAGGAGCCAGCGCCGCCCTACCCCTATTCGCATTACTGCTGCAAGAAATGAACAAAAATGACGACTTCGATACCATCACCAAGGTGCGCTTTACGCCACCCACAGAAACAGTACTCGATAAACTCGACTGTGAACCCATAAAACGCGATGGCTTCTTAAAACGACTGTTCACCAATCAGAACAAAAAGAAAAAACGCAAATTCAGGAATTAAAAGTTTGTCCAATTAATTTAATTTAATATATTTATGATATCATTTTAATATCATATTTTAAATACTGCTACAATGACAAACGAAAAAACCATTACCCCGATCAATGGGTATTTGATGCTCTTCATTTGCCTTTTGTTCTTTTTTGGAGGAATTGCCGCCTTGGTCAACGAACAATCACTGTGGTTCTTATTAGCCGTTTTCTTGGGGCTTTTCCTTTTCTTCGGAATTGTGCTCGTGAATCCGAATAGCTCAAGGGTACTGCTTCTATTTGGCAAATATGTGGGCACCATCAAAAAGAATGGCCTCTATTGGGTCAATCCGCTTTACACCAAAAAGAAAATATCGTTACGGGCCAGCAACTTTGACAGTGAACGCCTAAAGGTAAACGACAAATTGGGCAACCCTGTAATGATCAGTACCATTCTCGTATGGCGGGTCACCGATACCTACAAGGCGGCCTTTGACGTCGATGATTATAAAAACTTTGTTCGCGTACAGACAGATGCTGCCGTTCGTAAGCTTGCCAGTATGTACCCTTACGATAATTTTGCCGATGAGGGCATTGAAGAAGACATCACCCTGCGCTCTAGCGTGAACGAGGTAAGCGAAGCTTTGGAAAAAGAGATACAAGACCGCCTTGAAATGGCCGGCATCGAAGTACTAGAGGCCCGAATAGGCTATCTGGCCTATGCCCAAGAAATCGCCAACGCCATGTTGAAGCGACAACAGGCCACCGCCATTGTCGCCGCACGGCACAAAATCGTCGAGGGCGCCGTTAGCATGGTCGAAATGGCCCTTGAAGAGTTGAATAAAAAAGAGGTCGTAGAACTTGATGAAGAACGAAAGTCGGCCATGGTCAGTAACTTGATGGTCGTGCTCTGCTCAGACAAAGATGCCGCACCCATTGTCAACACAGGAACCCTGAACCATTAACGATAGACAAAATGAGGGTTTTTGAAGAAAAACAATGGTTTGACCAATGGTGGCTATGGGCAATGCTCATAATCGTTTCAGGAGTTTTCCTTTTGCAACCGATTAGGAAAATATCTCATAATGGGGCCTTTGCCCTCGATTATTTGGATACCGGCTTTTGGATTGGATTCGCTGTTATGTTACCCGTAATTTTACTGTTTAGGTCTTTGGCATTGTACACAGAAATTGACGAGCATGGCATCCGCTACAGATTTGCCCCTTTTCAAGGCAACCCCAAACAGATATCCTGGCAAGAAATTGAAAAATGCCATACTAGAAAATATAGGCCATTATTGGAATATGGAGGATGGGGAATGCGAATGGGATCAAAAGGTGGGGCCTACAACGTAAGGGGAAATTTCGGAATTCAAATCAAGTTCAAGAACGGCAATAAATTATTGATAGGCACCCAAAAACCAAAGGAAGCCCAACAAATCATCGACAAATATTTCAACAATGAAAGAATATAAAGTGGCCAGCTGGAAAATAGGGCTGACCAACAATAACGAACGATTGGAAGATACCCTGAACGAATATGCAAAGCAGGGTTGGCGAGCAGTGCACATTTATGAGAATACCGCCAGCATTGTCTTTGAAAGAGATAAAAATCGATGAAAAAACTGTTGTGCATCTTTTGGTTGACCCTGCTGCCCTGTGCAGGGCAAGAAATCGTCATCGAAGAGATCGAACTCTATAACAATGACATCTACCTGCCCGGCACATTGAGCTACCCCCGACAAGAAAAAAAGCCACCGCTCGCTATTTTTGTACACGGCTCGGGCAATGTCGATAGAGATGGCAATCAAGGTGAGCTGGCACGGGCCGGTTATATCAAGCAATTGGCCGACAGCCTAAATGCAAAAGGAATCGCCTTTTATCGATATGACAAGCGTACCGCTACACCTTCCAACCTTGAAAGATCAAAAAATATGTGCATCGGTGATATGGTCGATGACCTTGAAGTGGCCATTGGGCACTTTAAAGACGATGATCGTTTTGTTTCCTTACACCTCATTGGGCACAGTCAAGGTTCACTGGTGGCCATGATGGCCGTTTCAAATGCCGTGCACGGTTATGTTTCCCTGGCAGGCTTGGGCACTACGGTCGATAAGGCTTTGGTACGGCAGCTAGGCGCCCAGAACCAAGATGCCGGAAAAATTGCCGAAGATTACTTCAATGAGTTGATGGAGACCGATACCATTCGGGAAGTCAATCCGTTTTTAATGGCCATTTTCGCCCCCACCAACCAAAAATATTTGAAAGACTGGGCTTTGTTGGATCCATCAGAAGAAATCAAGAAATTGGAAATACCCACGCTAATAGCCAATGGTGATGCCGATCTGCAGGTGACCATAGCGGATGCCCAACTGCTCAAAAAAGCAAAACCAGATGCTAAACTGGTCATCGTGCCCAAAATGAACCATGTGCTCAAAACCGTAGAATCGTGGGGCGAAAACCAACGATCTTACCGAGAACCCGATTTTCCGTTATCATCAGGGCTGGTCTCGACACTGGCCCAATTTATTCAAGAACATGAGTAAGAAGAAAGCATTTGCCCTGCGGTTGAACGAAGATATGCTGAAGGCCATTGAAAAGTGGGCGGCAGATGAATTTCGAAGTACCAACGGACAAATCGAGTGGATGTTGATGAAGACCCTAAAAGAGGCCAAACGGGCACCCAAAAAGAAGACAGGGGAAAAAGAGTGATTTTTTTGACATTTTTTTAACGTTGGTTACCCTTAAATTTGGGCGACTAATTCAAAAAAGCCTCATGGCAAAAAATTACCTCTGCCTACTTTCCCTTTTATTTCTTATTCATTTAACCGCCCAAGAGCAAACAAAATCATTCGTTGTCAAATATATCGATGAGCCGATTCAAATCGATGGCGCTTTAGATGAACCCATATGGGAAATGGCCGATAGTGCCCATGACTTTCAACAATACTTTCCGACCGATTCCATTCTGGCAACGCAGAAAACCGACATCAAAATGCTCTATGACGGTAAGGTACTGTACTTGGGCCTTCGAATGGAAACCAAAGGCAAAGATTATGTGATTCCATCGCTTGAACGTGACTTCAGGGCAGGAGGCAACGACAACATCAGCCTTTTGTTCGATACCTTTAATGATGGTACGAACGCTTTTCTTTTTGGCATTAATCCATATGGTGTGCGAAGGGAAGCCCTAATTACGGGAGGAGGTTCAGGTTTAGGTGGGTTTACCACATCATGGGACGTAAAATGGCGTGGCGAATCAAAAATATATGACGATCACTACACGGCAGAAATGGCCATACCGTTGACCTCTTTCAAGTTTCGGGAAGGTGAGACCAAATGGCGGTTCAACAGTTATCGCTTTGACATGCAAGCCAATGAACGCAGCACTTGGATTCGCATACCGCAAAACCAACTGATTTTCAACCTTGCTTTTATGGGCGACATGGTCTTTGAGAAACCGTTGGGCAAATCACGAACCCCCTTTACGCTGATACCTTATGTGAATGGTTTTTCTGGAAAAGATTTTGATGCCGATGAAAGAACGAATACCGTAAAGGTGGGAGGTGATGCCAAAATGGCCATTGGCAATTCAATGAACCTCGACATCACCATCAATCCTGATTTTTCGCAGGTAGAAGTCGATAACTTCATTACCAACCTGACACGATTCGAGGTTAGGCTTCCTGAAAGACGACAGTTTTTTATCGACAACAACGATCTTTTTGGCAATTTCGGTGGATCACGCGATGCCAATCCATTTTTTTCAAGACGAATCGGTATAGCCGAAGATACCGCAGGCAATACCATTGAAAATCGTATTATCGCCGGAATGCGGTTAAGTGGAAAAATAAACAACGACCTTCGATTGGGCTTTTTGAACATTCAGACCGAAGAAGACGCAGTCAATGAGATCGCATCGAACAACAACATGATGTTCAGCCTACAGCAGAAAGTGTTCTCAAGGTCAAATATCGGTTTGTTTTTCATTAACCGCCAAACGTTCAATTCTCCAGACTTTGTCGATGAATCAGAAGAATATAACCGTGTTGTGGGCATTGATTACAATCTAGCCTCTAAAGACAATACATGGATAGGAAGGTTTTACGGCCATAAATCATTTCAGCCCAATGATAACGAGGGTAATTTTTCATTAGGGGCATTTACGGCCTATAATTCGAGAAAGTACGGTGCTTTTCTTGATTTTGTGTTCATCGATGAAGAATTTAATTCAGACTTAGGTTTTGTGCCCAGAAAAGATATTTTTAAGGCCGCTGGTAGTGTGTCTAGATTGTTTTGGCCCAAAGACAAGAAAATAAACAATCATGGTTTCGAGCTATTTTCGGTATACACGTGGCGGCCAGGGCTCGATTTGCAGAATACCGATCAACGGATCAATTTTGAGTGGGGCGCCGAATTCAACAATCTTTCTGAGATTAGAGCCAGGATCTCTTATCAATATATTTTCTTGACCGATGAATTTGAGCCCACCGATAAAGACGATGCCGTGCCACTGCCCGCCAATCAAGGGTACTATTTCACCTCATTTGGCGGAGAGTTCCGTTCTGACAGAAGAAAAGTGTTTTCATATTCAATAGAACCAGAATTCGGAGGTTTTTTCAACGGAAATCGATATTCATTGCAATTGGGGGCCAACCTTAGATTGCAGCCAAAATTCAATTTGGGGCTTCAGACCCAATACGATCATCTTGAACTCCCAGATCCCCATTCTGATGCCGACATCTGGTTGATAAGTCCACGTATCGATATCACCTTCAATAAATCCATATTCTGGTCAACATTGATCCAATACAGCAACCAACGTGATAATGTCGGTATCAATTCTCGCTTACAATGGCGTTTCGCACCCCTTTCCGATCTATTCATTGTGTACAACGACAACTATTTTGTCAATACCTTCATGCCCCGTAACAGGTCTATCAATCTAAAGCTTACCTATTGGTTGAACATCTAGGCCAGCTGATTTTTCTATATTTGAAAAAACACCCACAAAATGAACCAACTACCATTGACCGATGATACGGTCATTTTCGGCTTACTGGCCCTTTGCTTGGGTTTTGTCTTTTACACCTCATCGATAAAAAGGGGTTTCTGGAAAAAGTTCTACACCATCATTCCTGCGGTGCTCATGTGTTACGTCTTACCAGCGGTCTTAACGAGTGTAGGTCTGGTCAGCGAAGAAAATTCAAACCTCTATTATGTGGCAAGTAGGTACCTGTTGCCGGCGGCGCTGATTCTGATGACACTGAGCATTGACCTTAAAGCGATCATTAATTTGGGCTCTAAAGCCCTTATCATGTTTTTTACGGGTACAGTGGGCATTATCATCGGGGGGCCTTTAGCCATACTTGTCGTTTCCGTTTTTTCTCCGGAAACTGTCGGAGGTGTAGGTCCGGACGCGGTATGGCGAGGACTTTCGACCATTGCTGGAAGCTGGATAGGCGGTGGGGCCAACCAAGCCGCCATGCTTGAAATCTTTCAGTATAACCCTGAAAAATTTGGCAATATGGTTTTGGTAGATGTATTCATGGCCAATGTTTGGATGGCCCTATTGCTTTTGGGTATCGGCCGTTCAAACAAAATTGATGCCTGGCTCAAGTCAGATACCTCATCTATCGAAGCGTTAAAGACAAAAGTATCTGAATATACCGAACGGATCGCTCGTGTTACTTCATTGCGTGATCTGGTAATGCTGCTTTTCTTTTCATTCGTCGGTGTGGGTATCGCCCATTTTGTTGGCCATCATTTTTCGGAGTTTTTGCAGAATAATTTCGAGGTGATCCGAAATAAGCAAAAAGCATTGTCATCACTGGGTTCTAAATTTCTGTGGATGGTCGTTACGGCCACCGTCATTGGCATAGGCCTTTCCTTTACCAAAGCAAAAAACTACGAAGGCGCGGGGGCAAGCAAAATTGGGGGCATGTTCATCTATATATTGGTCGCTACCATAGGTATGAAGATAGACCTAGGTCGTGTCTTAGAAAATCCAGGGTTATTGGTCATTGGCTTCATTTGGATCGCCATACATGCCGGACTTTTGATTTTGGTCGCCAAACTGATCAAAGCGCCATATTTCTTTATGGCCGTGGGCAGCCAGGCCAACGTTGGCGGGGCCGCTTCGGCACCGGTCGTCGCTGCAGAATTTCATCCATCGCTGACATCAGTAGGTATTCTTTTGGCCGTTTTCGGCTATGTGGTCGGTACGGCAGGGGCCTATATCTGTGCCCTGTTAATGGAAGTGGCATCTACTGTATAAAAACAAAAATCTTTCAGATATTTGCGCCTCAAATTTGATGTATGAAAAAAATCGTTTCCCTGTTGGTGCTGACCGTTCTTTCGTTTTCATGTGAAAAGAAAACTGAAGATACCATGACCGTTTCGGGCACAATAGATGGTCTGAAAAAAGGTACTTTGTATCTGCAGCACATCAAAGATTCTACTTTGACCACCATTGATTCCTTGACGTTGCGCGGAGATGGCTTTTTCTCGTTTTCGCACGAAATTGAAGCCCCTGAAATCTTTTACCTCTACCTGAAAAAAGCCGATAACAATGATCTCAACGACCGAATCGCTTTCTTTGGTGAGCAAGGGGACATTTTGGTCAAGACCAAATGGAATACTTTTGATTCACAACCTAAAATCTCTGGCTCAAAAAGTCACGAGACCTATGCCCAATGTGCAGAAATGCTCTCAAAATTTAACGCTCGCGCACTTGAATTGGGTCAAGCAAGTATGCATCCAGAAATTCAAAATGACTCCTTGGCCATTGACTCTATCGTTCGGTCGATCAATAAAAACATGGTTTCTAGATATCGCTATGTGCTGAACTTTGCATTGACCAATGCCGATTCGTATGTAGCCCCTTATATGGCCCTTACCGAAGCTGCTGAGGCCAATCCGAAATATCTAGATTCCATTAACAGGGCCTTGACCCCTAAAGTGGCCAGATCAAAGTACGGGAAAGCATTGGACTCTTATGTCCGGTCCCTAAAACAATAAGTAAAGCTTATGCTTGTAGCTTATTTAACTGTTCAATCATTTCGGTGGCTTTTTTCTCCAATTCCACCCTGATTTTCTTGAAGTGTGCTTTTGGTTTTTCAACACCTTTGTCATTTACCTTTTGCATTAGGCCGTCAAAGGTAGAAATGGCCTTGTCAATGATCGCTGTACCTTCTTTCGAGTCTTTTTTGTTGGTCTCGGCTTCCCAAATGTAAACAGCCTCGATGATATCGCCCAACACGAAATTGATATCCTTCTTTAAATCACGTACACTTGCCATAGTATTCTTTTCGCCAAAGGTAGGATTAAATTGTTATTTCCAAAAGTTCGACCCCTAGCGTATCGATGTCAACATACAGGCTCGAGGCCGCCAAGAGAATGGTTTCGCCTTTACTTAAAGTGGTACTCCCCTTCTCATTCGTAATCGTGGCCATACCCGAGACACACATTAAAATCGTAAATGAGTCCCTATCGCCCAGATCTTGGTGCATGGCGTTATCTAAGCTCAAAAAGTTGGTTTTGAAGTAAGGGCAATCGACCATTCTATTGATCTCGTTTTCTTTCTTTTCGTAAGCCACCTTGAAATCGTCCTTTTTTTGGTAACCGATGGCATCGACCGCTAAATCAGTGTGAAGTTCGCGTAATTGGCCATTTTTATCCCTTCTATTGAAATCAAAGACACGGTAGGTAATATCAGAGGTTTGCTGTATTTCGGCCAACAACACCCCGGCTCCTATGGCGTGTATTTTTCCCGTATTGATAAAAAAAGTATCCCCTTCGGCAACCGTTTCATAGTTCAACAAATCGAGCAGGGTATTTTCTTTGAGACTGAGCATATATTCTTCCTTTTCTACATCTCGGTTGAATCCTACTATAAGTTGCGCACCTGGGTCAGCATCCATTATGTACCACATCTCGGTTTTGCCGAAAGAATCATGGCGTTCTTTCGCCAGTCGGTCATTCGGGTGCAATTGAATGGAAAGGTCTTGTTTGGCATCGATAAATTTGATCAGGATGGGAAATTCGCTTCCAAAACGCCCATACACACTTTCGCCCATTAATGATTCAGGGGCTAGGTCGATCAATTCTTGTAGGGATTTCCCTTCGAGCTCTCCTTCAGAGACAATAGAGACATCGCCTTTTACGGCTGATAGCTCCCAACTTTCCCCGGTTAGCTGACTTTCAATGGGTTTGCCCAGCACATCTTTCAGTTTAGAACCGCCCCAAAGGCGTTCTTTCAAAATCGGAATAAATTTTAATGGGTAAAAGTCCATATAGTTAACCTGAATAAGTGACAAAATTTCTTGGTGTTTCGTACAAGACGATTTCGAGCTCATGTTTCAAATCAATGTGTGGCCGTAGTTTTTCAAAAATGACCACAGCTATATTTTCAGCGGTAGGGTTCAATTCTTTGAACTCGGGCACATCTTCATTGAGGTTTTTGTGATCTAATGCATCTTCAACATACTTTTTGATCAAATCCTTTAGTGTTTTCATATCCATCACATAGCCTGTTTCTTGATCGATATCGCCCGTGACACTCACAATCAAATCATAGTTATGGCCATGATAATTTAGATTGTTGCACTTACCGAAAACCTCTTGGTTCTTATCAAAGCTCCAATCAGGGCGGTACAACCGGTGGGCCGCATTGAAATGTGCCTTTCTGCTCACTTTCACTTTCATTGCACGGTAGTTTTGGTCAGATGGCCATAAAAACGATCAAAGATGATTTTGAACCAAGCCGTATAGTTCCCAGGAGATTTCTCAATGTCATTTTTGATGTCTTCAGGATACATCCACTTCCAATCGGCCACCTCTTCTGAGTTGATTTTAGGTTCATCATTGAAATGGCCAATCATCACATGGTCAAATTCATGCTCTGTAAGACCATTGTCAAAGGGGGCCTTATAGATGAATGAAAACAGCTCTTTCAATTCTGTATCAAAGCCCATTTCTTCCATTAAACGTCTTTTGCCCGCTTCAATATTCGATTCCCCTTCTCTTTGGTGGCTACAGCATGTGTTTGTCCAAAGCAATGGGGAGTGGTATTTATGGGCAGCCCTTTGCTGCAACATCGTCTCGCCTTTGTCGTTCATGATAAAAACAGAGAACGCCCTGTGCAACAGTGCCTTTTCATGGGCCTCCATTTTCGGCATAAGGCCGATGGGCCGGTCATTCCGGTCGACCAATATCACATTTTCTTCTTTCATGGTCTAAAAATATGAATCTTTAGTCCATAAAAACAGTGATTGCCCTAACAAAATCCTATGACAGAATAGGAAAAACCTAGAAAAACCGTGGTGATTTCAGGTTGCTTAAGCTTCTGATGAAATCGTAGCGGAGAATAATTTCAAAAGATCCGTCATTAAATGAACTGGCACCCAAATCGGTGATTTCGCGGTCATAGGCAAGACCGATCAAGAACTCATCTGAAAGCCTAAAACCGACCATGCCACTAAAAGCGGCATCCCAGCGATAGGCCGCCCCAACGATAAATTTCTCGTTCAACAGAAAGTTTGCCGAAAGGTCAACCTGTAAAGGAGCACCCTGTACCGCTTTGGTCAGAAGTGCCGGTTTGAATTTCAGAAACGGATTCAGGTCCCAAACATAGCCCGTGATAAAATAAAAGTTCATCTGCTCTTTGGCAGTGGTGGGGTTTGGGCCTTCTTGAAAATGTTCTGTCTCCAAAAATCTGGGTACTGATAGCCCAGCATAGAATCGCTGTGTATGATAATATACCCCTGCCCCGATATTGGGCGATAGTTGGTTGTCAATATTATTTTGCAAAATAGGGTCATTGCCTTGTCCGAAATCTTGGTTCAGTGCAGCAAAATCGACATTCAAAAGATGTGCACTTGCCTTCAGGCCAAAGCTCAGACGCGCTTCTAGACTGGTTTGAATGGTATAAGAGAAATCAACATCAAAATAGGTTTCAGAAGTCGGACCGATCTCATCGTTCACAAACGAAAGCCCGAGACCCACACCGCGATATCCGACTGGGGTGTGAATGTTAAGTGTCTGTGTCACCGGGGCCCCTTCAAGACCTACCCACTGTGCACGATATAGCCCAGCAATGCTCATATGGCCCCGAGACCCTGCGTACCCGGGATTAACGCTCACCGTGTTGTACATATATTGGGTATATTGGGCATCTTGCTGTGCGCTTGAAATGCCTGATACCAACATCAACAGTATTGCGATCGGTATCAAGGTGCTATTTCTAAAAATCTTATCCAAAATCAAATTCATTTACCTGTTAATGTATATGTAACCAGAAAGCTGCTTCATATTGCCATTCAGGTCTTCGTAATCTATGATAT
>JANQOD010000379.1 GCA_028289745.1 Allomuricauda sp.
CTTTTTGTGCAGCGCTATCAAAGTCGAAAAGTTGTCATAGGGATCTTTTCGTATACCCAAATGAACCAATAGCCTTTGCACCACTCGTCGCAGCCTAAAGTTGCCCAAATCAAACATGAGTGCACCCAAACTGCGTGCCATGCCCCTGAGGGCAAAACTGTGCGATGTGGTCACATTTATGATGGAGGTATACCGAAAAGCCTTTGTTTTTCTCTTGATCTCAGGAAATTTTTGCTCCAAAACCCTAAAGAACTTCAACGCCCATAGATCAACCACGGGCAGCTCTAAAAAATCGTTTTGGTACGCAAGGCTTTCCTTGGCAGGAAACCTGCCCAATTCATCCTTCACATGTGGCAGATATTCTTCATAACGGCTCAACAAGAAGAAACTCGCCGAAAAGATATCATACGGAATGACACTCTTTTCACCTGCCTCAAAAAAACTGGGAAGACCTTCCCAATCACCCATTTGAATAGTAAAATCATTAATGCCCTTTTCAAATAGCAGGTCATTGCTCCTGACAAAGAATTCATTTTGAAGGGGCTGTTTGGTATAGGTCATCTTAGCCCCTTTGTGCTTGATGAAATCTTCGACCGTGGTGGTGAACCCAATCTCAATACCCAAGATCTGTTTGAAGATATGCCCCATGGTATACCGGAAACGGGGTGTTATTTTATGGGTGTAGATGAGCAGCATATCTTTATGAAATTTCAAAAATACAAATTTGAAGTTCCAAAAAAACGTGATGTAGTTCTTCTTACAAAAATTTCGGGTCGTGCCATTTAGCGCTACAGCATTCCCTCATCTGCAAAACTGAAATAGGTCTTTTGGGTAATGATGAGATGATCCAGCACCTTTATATCAAGAATCCCCGAGGCTTTTTTCAGTTTAACGGTCAATTCTTTATCAGACTTGCTGGGCTTTAAGCTGTTCGAAGGGTGATTATGTGCCAAAATAAGGGCCACGGCACCCAGTTCAAGGGCCTGTTTCATAACCAAACGCACATCGACAAGGGTACCCGTAATACCACCCTTGCTCAATTGCCCCTTGTACATGACCTTATTGGAATTGTTCAGGTAGAGAATCCAGAATTCTTCATGTTCGAGATCACCAATAAGGGGTTGCAACAATTCAAAAGCATCTAAACTCGAAACAATCTTGGTAATTCGTTTGCTTTCCTCGTCTCGTCGACGCCTACCAATTTCAAGGGCCGCGGCAATGGTAACGGCCTTTGCTTCACCAATGCCCTTGAACTGTGTGAGCTGCTTCACTGAGAGCCGCCCCAAATCGTTCAAGCTGTTGTTGGCCAAGGCCAAAATCTGTTTTGAAAGCTCTACGGCGCTTTCATTTTTGCTTCCAGACCTGATCAAAATGGCAATGAGCTCGGCATCTGAGAGCGCCAAACGCCCTTTTAACAACAGTTTTTCCCTAGGCCTGTCGTCATCGGCCCAGTTTTTAATGGATAGGGTTGCAGATTTTTCTTGCATAGGTTAAATATAGGATTTTGATCGAACTATTCGATTCGATGAAGAGATGCCTATGAAGTTTTTTGTATTTTGATGTGCCGCTAAATCAATTTACATGAAATCACTTTTCGATCGGGAAGCCTACCAAGAAATAATGGCACGAATCGACAGACTATCACCTGAAACACGTCGGCTATGGGGCAAGATGAGTGTGGGGCAGATGGCCTGGCACTGCCAATTTCCCTTGAAGATAGCCATAAAGAACGAAGATAGGGGCCTCAGTGGCAATCCCTTGGTGCGCTGGTTTTTCAAAAAATCGCTCTACAATGATAAGCTATGGCGTAAAAACCTGCCCACGGCCCCAGGACTCAAAGCTACCGAGGAAAAAGACTTTGAGACCGAAGTCATAAAATTAAAAGACTTGGTCAAACAATGTTATGCCATAAAAAACAGGACGGACTGGAACCCCCACCCCCTTTTCGGCAAACTCACCCATCGGCAATGGGGTCAGATGGAGTACAAACATCTTGACCATCATTTACGGCAATTTGGGGTTTAGGAATCGGGTAATCGCATTTTACGGTTATCCGACAAAAAAACCCAAATATTACTGATAGCCGAAAATTTCTGTAAGCATTTGATCATACTGCTTGCTGGGTGTCAAGCCCTGTCAAATCCGAATATTTTAGGGGCGAAGGTGGCATTAAGTCCCATTGCGGTTGCCGCTTGCTTCATCTCTTCAGGAACTTCACCGCAGAACAAAAATTCACCAGGAATAGCAATTTTCAATAAATTCTCGAAATGTCCGGCAGCGGTCGTTCCCAGGTGAAATCCGACAGCTCCAGCATCTGCAAAAAGATCCATTACTATCAAGGTAGAGGATGTTTCATCAAAATAACATTCAACTTTCAACGCTCCCGGCTCATTCGATTTCATTTGGCTTTCCACTTCTCGATAAATGGCTTTTAATTCTTCTGAGTTTCCTTCTTTAGCAGTCCATTTATATACCACCATTACTTCTTGATTTTCCATAATTATTGCTTTTTAGAATTGAATACATCACAAACGTACGTCGTTTTAATAGCAAAAAGATGTGTCTTTTTTGACAATATAGAGGGTTGTTTACGACAATGTTATTAGTTACATTTGACAATAATCCATTCTTCATGAAGCATATCAGCGTAATTGTTCCATCAGGTAATAGTATTGTAGACACTATCATTGCACCTTTCAACATGCTTAAAATGGCAAATTCGCATTTCAAGCGAATCAATGGACTGGCAAGGCGCCCGTTTAAGGTAGATTTGGTAGGGCTATCAAGAAAACCCGTACTTTACCAGGGCTTGTTCAGTGTACGGCCCACGGCCACCATTGATGACCTACCAAAAACCGATTTGATCGTCATCTCTCCAATAAGTGGGGATTTGGATGAAGAAATACAAAACAACATGGATTTTGTGGAATGGATCAAAACCCAGAGAATTGAAAATGGTTCAGAACTCGCAAGTCTATGTAAAGGAGCTTTTCTACTGGCGGAAACCGGATTGGTCAATGGAAAATCTTGCGCCACACATTGGACGGCCCATGAAATATTTAAGCGTAAATATCCAAGTGTAAACTTGATACCTGAAAAAATAATTTGTGAAGACAACGGTATATACTCAAGCGGCGGGGCCTATTCTATTTTGAATTTCACGCTGTACCTAATAGAGCGGTATTTTGGCAGGGAAACGGCCATATGGTGTTCGAAGGTTTCTGAAATAGCATTTGACCGGTTAAGTCAGAGTGAGTTCATTATTTTTAGCGGACAAAAAGACCACTCAGACGAAGCGATCAAACAAGCCCAACTCCATATAGAAAACAATTACCGAGATAAGTTGGTTGTAGATGAGATTGCGCAAATGGTACATTTGAATGCCAGAAGTTTTTTAAGAAGGTTCAAGAAAGCTACTTCAAATACCCCATTGGAATATATACAGCGGGTCAAGGTCGAAGCAGCAAAAAAGAGGCTGGAATCGTCTACAAAGACCATACTTGAGATAATGTACGACATTGGATACAATGATGAAAAGGCATTTAGGTCCACTTTTCGTAAATATTCTGGACTATCGCCCAAAGAATACCAAAGAAAGTACAATAGGGAAATGGCATATGCCCAAGCGGAATAAAAAACCGAACGTGCGCATAGCCCCTTTAGATAGACAAGACCACCTCAAGATCTTCACCCAAATCCCTTTTTGACCTTCTCAAAATCCAATCCCCCATAGTTGCCCGAGCTCATCAACAAAAGGTTTACATTTTTAAAGTGTTGGGAATAAAGCCATTCTTGAAACGAGTTGGAATCTGTAAAGACCTTCATGTCTTTTCTCTTGAACGCCGTGGTGATTTGCGCTACGGTGACCTCTTCAAGTCGTTTGATCTTGACCGCTTCTGGTGCGTAATAGACCACTGCCTGGTCAGCAGCATCAAGGGCCCCACTGTATTCTTTTAAGAAATCGACGTTGAGACTGCTATAGGTGTGCAGCTCAAGACAGGCCACCAGCTTGCGATCCGGATATTGCGCCGCCACTGCTTGAGTCGTGGCGGCCACTTTGCTGGGTGAATGGGCAAAATCTTTAAAAACTGCACTGGTCTGCCCTTCTGCCAATTTCTCCAGGCGCTTGCTAGCCCCCTTAAAAGTGGTGATCGCCTCATAAAAATCGACCTCATCCACGCCCATTTGCTGACAGATCCATTTGGCGCCCATTAGGTTGTTCAAATTGTGTTTTCCAAAGATTTCCAAGGGCATTGGGCCATCTTCGGTTTCCAAAAAAGTAATTCCATTTTCAATTGAATAAGCTGGAGTTCCGTAGGGAAATTTTCGAATGGTATTCTGTGAGGCCTGCACTACCCTTTTTACCTCGGTATCTTCTTTATTGTATGTGATACTGCCTCCTTTCACGATACCATCGACAAAAATCTGGAACTGCTCAACATAGTTTTCGTAAGTGGGGAAGACATTGATATGATCCCACGCAATGCCGCTCAACAGGGCGATATTGGCTTGGTAGAGGTGAAACTTGGGCCGGCGGTCGATGGGTGAACTTAAATACTCATCCCCTTCCAAAACCATAAAATCATTGTCTTCGGTCAAGTGTACCATACGATCAAATCCATCGAGTTGTGCCCCTACCATATAATCGACTTCAATGCCATGATAATCAAGCACGTGCAAAATCATCGAGGTGATGGTCGTCTTGCCATGGCTGCCCCCAATGACCACACGGGTCTTGTTTTTTGATTGCTCGTACAAAAATTCGGGATAGGAATAGATTCTAAGTCCGAGCTCTTGGGCTTTCTGAAGCTCAGTATTATCGGGCTTTGCGTGCATGCCCAGAATCACAGCATCCAAATCGGTAGTAATTTTTTCAGGAAACCATCCAAACTTTTCTGGTAACAGACCCTTCTTCGCCAACCGACTTTTTGAAGGTTCGTAAATAACATCGTCACTCCCCGTAATTTTATAGCCCTTATGTCTTAAGGCCAGCGCCAAATTGTGCATAGCGGCCCCGCCTATGGCAATAAAATGGATGTTCATTTTTTGAAAATTTCTTATCAAAGATAGCCAATGCCGTTATGCTTTTGCATTAATCTTCCCATTTTGACATGCTGCTAAAAAACCAACCGTACTGACTCATCTTTTTGAGGCCACACCGCTATTTTTTGTGGGAATCACCTTAAGTTTTGTCGCTTTCACAACTTTTTTTGGGCATGAAAAAGCGTAAAGAATACCTTTAGACCACATTATGTTGGGGGGTTCAGAATCCAGCCAATAATTTAGATCCAAGCATTTTTTGATAACCGACCAAATACAGATTCAAACATGCCGATATGGCCGTATGGTGCTTTCACGTTCCCCATGGCTTTCGCTAGTGGCTATTTTTGTTCTTCACACCGTACTTTTCAAAGCAAATGCCCAATGTGCGGGCTCCGATAACTCGGTGACAGTTTGTGAAAAGGATTCGGATACGAGCACA